>CASEEB010000157.1 GCA_949286815.1 uncultured Eubacteriales bacterium
ACCGCGCAGAACTCGTCGGGCAACTTTATCCGAGCGATACGAAAGTTTATGACGATGCAAACGCTGACACCCATTGTTCTCCAAGAACTTATCGACAAAATTGAGGTCTTTCCGATTGAGGGAACGGGCAAGAACAGAACGCAACGGCTTGTCATCCATTACCGCTTTGTTGGTTGCATTGATCTGCCAAGTATCGTCCCCAAGCACACCTACAAGCTTGACTCACGGCAGGGAGTGGCTATCGAATATCTTCCCAGCGCAGTATAACCACAAAATAAAAAAGAGCAGACGAATCTGCTCCAAACAACTTAATATTAAGTAAACACAGGCAAAAAATATCGAGTGTTCCTAACATCAGTTATGAACACTCGATATGGTCTGAGTGACACGACTTGAACGTGCGGCCTCTACCACCCCAAGGTAGCGCGCTACCAACTGCGCCACACCCAGTTATATAATTATTTTAACGACCTGTTTATTATATCACATAAAAAAAAATTTGTCAATAGAAAAAATAAATATTTTTTAAAAAGCGTGTGTAGTGTTACAATAGAAGTGAGACCGAAAATGAAAAAAGGTATGGAAAAAGTGATTGAGTTCTGTTAAAATAGAATCACCACAAACCAAATCAACAGAAAGGACCCAATCACTTCATGAAAGATTATACCACAAATAAACGCTATTGTCCACATGAAATTGTAACAAAATTAAAATCTGTTGAACTTTATCGACAAACAAAGGATATTTCATATGTTTGCAGGAAGTATAAGATATCAAAAGCCTCTCTGATGAGGTAGAATAAGCAATATGACAAATCTCTCCTTCCGCATTCTCCTCATCCTAACGCTCACACAAAGCAAGAGCTCAAGTGGATTAAGGATTACCATCGCAGGAATCCGAATATATCTTTAGGTGAGCTTTACGGCAAACTGCGTGAAGACAAGTCGTACTCCCGTCATCCGGGTTCTCTTTACCGTGTTTTTGTTCGTTTGGGATTTAGGAAAAAGGTTAAATCGACAAAGAAAAAGTCGTTACATAACAAGCCGTACGATACACCTGCTACGATCGGAATCAAGTGGCAGATGGACGTAAAATTTGTTCCTGCCGCTTGTTATGTCGGCAAGGACGGCAGGAAATTTTATCAGTACACGATGATTGAGGAAGCGTCAAGAAAGCGTTTTATTTATGCTTACGAGGAAAACAGCAGCCATACTATAGATTTTGTAAAACGCTCCATTTTCTTTTTTGGATATGCACCAAAGATAATTCAAACCGATAACGGCGGTAAATTTACTCATTTTTCAAAAACAACCCGTATTCATCCGTTTGACATATTCTGTAACCGTTACAAAATCGTGCATAAGTTTATCCGTCCGAGAACGCCGTGGCATAACGGCAAGATCGAGAGAAGCCATAGAAATGATCAGGAACGCTTCTACAACTGTTTGAGATTCTATTCACTTGCCGATCTTCAGGCGCAAATGAAGCGTTATTCGCGCCGTTCTAACAATATTCCTATGGCGGTTCTCGGTTGAATTACTTAATCCCCAAAAAAGGCAGCCGGATTAACGGCTGCCCCATATTATTATAACATTACGAATATGTCCCCGCTTCTTAAGCGGCGGGTTCCATATCAGATTTCAGCGTAAGTTTAGTCTCCCGCCGAAAGTCGGCGGAGCTATCGCTATATTGCCTTGTTTCAAGCGATAGCAAGTTTGTTTGTAAGCAAGTTTACACATTCCTTGCTCCGCTTTAAATAAATTACTTTAACGGTCTTCTCTGAAATACGAAAGCCCCAAAGACGCCGGCGGCTGATTTTCCTTTTTATTTCTCATGCTTGTAATAATCAGAACAATTATAGTAACAAGATACGGAAGCATCTGAATAATGGGCATCATCGCTATATTAACGCTTAAATAGTTAAACAATATATAAAGCGCTCCGAATAAATATGAGCCTATAATACCGAGATTAGGTTTCCACATCGAGAAAATAACCAGCGCTATCGCAAGCCATCCCCTGTCGCCAAAGCCGTTGTTTGACCATACTCCGTTAGTGTAATCCATTACGTAGTACAGCCCTCCGAGACCGGCTATCATTCCTCCTATGCAGGTAGCGTAATATTTATTTTTAGCGACATTTATTCCCGCGGCATCCGCTGTTGCGGGATTTTCTCCCACCGCGCGCAAATGAAGCCCGCGACGTGTTTTCTTCAAAAACCAGGACGCAACCACCGCAAGTATTATCGCGAGATACACCATGAATCCGTATGAGAGAAATACCTCACCGAACCATCCCAACTTATCGGCGAAAGGCAAGGGCTGTTTATATGCTTTGGCAATTTTGGTAAGCGCTATCGAAGGGACGTCACTGTTTACCAGCTTAATCAGAGAACCTCCGAAGAAATTGCCGAACCCGACTCCGAACGTTGTCAGCGCAAGGCCGGTGACGTTTTGATTCGCCCGGAGCGTAACCGTCAGAAAACAGTACAAAAGCGAAGCAAGCAACGAACCCACAAGTGAAAAAATCAAAGGAATAAGCACTGCCAGAATAGGCACCACCTTGGTCGTGGACTGCTGATACAAAAAGCCTCCGATAACTCCGGAAATTCCGCCTATGTACATGACGCCGGGAATTCCGAGATTGAGATTTCCGGATTTTTCGGTAAGAATCTCTCCCGTGGAGCCGAAAAGGAGCGGTGTTCCCTGCGCTATTGAACTTTGAATAAACTGTATAATCACACTTCCTGTCATTTTCAACGCTCCTTTCTTGTTTTGGCAAATATTCTGTGGTTTTTATTGACATGCACCCGGTACTGAACGAAGAATTCACTTCCTATTATAAAGAACAGAATTATTCCGGTAAGAATGTCCGAAAAAGAGGAATTAAGTCCGAATTTTGAAGATATTTCATCCGCTCCCCGTTCAAGAAAAACAATCAGGAAAGTGGTGAATATCATCATAATCGGATTGAACTTTGCAAGCCAAGACACCATTATCGCGGTAAAACCACGGTTGTCGGCAAGGTTTGAGTCGATTGAATGCGATGTTCCTCCGACCAGCAAAAGTCCGGCAAGACCGCAGATCGCGCCCGACAGCGCCATTGTTCTGATAATTACCTTTTTTACATTCACTCCTATGTATTTGGCGGTATTTACGCTTTCTCCCACAACAGAGATCTCATAGCCGTGCTTGGTATATTTAAGGTAAATATACATCACCGCGGTAAGCGCCGCGACTATGACAATATTAAGAAGGTACTGCTGCCCGAAAAGATTCGGAAGCCATCCGTTGTCCAGTTTATCGGGTCCCACGGTATTGGAGCCGCTCTTGTCCGCGATCTTCAGAAAACACTCGATAAGCTGTATGGCGACATAGTTCATCATCAGGGTAAACAAAGTCTCGTTTGTTCCCCAATTCGCCTTAAAAACCGCGGGTATTACGCCCCATATGATTCCGGCGGCAATACTCGCCACGGTCATAGTCAGAATAAGCAGCCATGTAGGCATAATATCGCCCAGTAAAAACATACACATTGCGGTAGCAAGGCACCCTATCAGCACCTGTCCTTCGGCCCCTATATTCCAGAATCTCATCTTAAAAGCCGGAGTGACGGCAAGCGATATGCAAAGCAAAATAGCTATCTGCTGAAAAGTAAACCAAATACGGGTACTGTTTCCGAACGCTCCCTCGAATATTGTAACATATATTGAAATAGGATTGTCGCCGGTCAGCAAAATAGTAACAATGCCGCCGAAAACAAGCGCGGACACTACTGCGACCGCACGTATTATTATCGCTCGGGACAGCGGTATTTCAGTGCGTTTTGTAATGTGAAGCAGGGGTTCTTTGGATTTTTTTTCGTTTCTGCCGCTTCTTTTATCCCCCACGGTCGCATTTTCAGTCATTTTCATCCACTCCTCCTGTTTTAGTCATCATCCGTCCGATTTCTTCCTTTGTTGTATTCTTAGCATCGAGGATACCCGATACCTTTCCCGAACTTATTACAAGTATACGGTCACAGAGCTCCAAGAGCACATCAAGGTCTTCGCCCACAAAAATCACGGCAACCCCGTTTGATTTCTGCTCGTTGAGCAGTCTGTATATGGTATATGACGAATTGATATCAAGTCCCCGCACCGGGTACGCCGCCATCAGGACTGTCGGCGACGACGAAATTTCTCTTCCCACCAGCACTTTCTGCACGTTTCCGCCCGACAGACGTCTTACCGGAGTGTTTACATTGGGAGTGACGACCTCAAGCTCGGATACAATCTTATCCGCAAGCTTACGCGGATTTTTACGGTTGACAAACAGCGTTCTGCCTTTGCGGTAGCTTCTGAGCATCATATTGTCGACAATATCCATATTTCCGGCAAGTCCCATCCCCAGCCTGTCCTCCGGGACAAACGAGAGTCTCACGCCCATTTCCCTTATCTGGAGAGGCGTTTTGTTTCTGAGATCTTCTTTTTCTCCGGATTTGGGGTCAAAATAGAATATATCCCCGCTGTCAAGCCTGCGAAGCCCCGCTATCGCCTCAAGCAACTCCTTCTGACCGCTGCCGGCGATTCCCGCAATTCCCAAAATCTCGCCTCCGAACGCGGAAAAAGAAACATCCTCCAAAACCCTGACGCCCTCCACGTCAGTCATCGAAAGATTATGCACAGTCAGTCTTTCGCGAGTGTCGTGAGGTTCGGGATGTTCAATATTAAGCGACACTTTCCTGCCCACCATCATTTCGGTAAGCAATTCCTCGGTAGCGCCCGAGGTCTCCACCGTGTCGATATATTCTCCCTTTCTCATTATGGCGACCCGGTCCGAAATGGTCAGCACTTCGTGCATTTTATGGGTTATGATTATGATGGACTTTCCGTCATCCCTCATTTTTCTCAAAACCGCGAAAAGCTTCTGAGTCTCCTGCGGGGTCAGCACGGCGGTAGGCTCGTCAAGAATAAGCAGGTTTGCGCCGCGGTAAAGCACCTTGACGATTTCCACGGTCTGCTTCTCGGAGACCGACATGTTGTATATCTTTTTTTCCGGGTCTATCTCAAAACCGTAACGGGAGGATATTTCCCTGATTTTTCCGGCGGAATTTTTAAGGCTGAATTTCTCGCCGTTGTCAATTCCCAATACA
Organism: uncultured Eubacteriales bacterium; assembly: GCA_949286815.1. GTDB lineage: Bacteria > Bacillota > Clostridia > Oscillospirales > CAG-272 > SVTX01. Next base: position 5,134 of record CASEEB010000157.1, read on the forward strand.
ATATTTTCGGTCGCGGTAAAAACATCGACCAGCTTGAAGTGCTGATGCACCATTCCGATACCGTAATAAAACGCGTCTTTAGGGGAAGTTATCATCACACGCTCGCCGTTTATGTATATTTCCCCCTCATCCGGATAATATATTCCGGCAATCATATTCATCAGAGTGGTTTTCCCGCTGCCGTTCTCGCCCAGAAGCGCGAGTATTTCTCCATGCTTAACATTCAGGCTTACGTCATGATTTGCCGCGACGTTTCCAAAATTTTTACTTACATGTTTTAATTCAAGTGCATAACCGTCTTGCAACTTTTTACCTCCTCCGGACCGTTTCTGTTTTACATGCTTAAAACCGCGAGAGCCGATCAAGTCAGGTAAAATATCTTTACCGATAGCTTCAAGCCCGCATACATTCACACTAAACAAAAAAAGCCTCTTGGCAATTTAGTTTAGGGCTACCGCAATTTTTGAAATATTTCCGAAATTGCGATAGCCC
>CASEEB010000158.1 GCA_949286815.1 uncultured Eubacteriales bacterium
TCAATCGGACGTAATAGCCCAAGGAGCTGATCGTCAGTCCATTTCGCCCTTCTATTTTAGCTTAGGAATGAGAACCTGCCGTGTACATCTGGTTGATGTACTTCGGATGGCAAATTTATTATAACAGGAGCTGTATATTTAGCATTGAATATTCGTACAAGAACCATTATGAAAAAAACGATTTGCATTCTAATGTTGTTAAGCATGATAATATTGTTTTCTTCTTGCTCGGATTACAGAATAGAAGGATTAGAAAATTTTTCAATCTATGATTCTTTATATGAAACAAGCACATATTTATTTCCATGTGAGGACTTTATCGATCGGTTTGAATATATCGACGGAGATTATTATTATGATTACTGGAGCAACATTTGGTACTGTCGTGAAAAATCCTTTGCATATTTTGTGTATACTCCGGAAGTTTATCAGGAAGCAATGGATTTTACACAGGATCATATGTCTTTTCTCGATGAAAACACATATGAATTCAATGGTTACACATTTGTTCAGCAGGACGCATCCGTATATTATGGAGAAAAATATACCCCCGAATTCCCAGACTGGTTTTGGATGATGTTTTACTCTGAGGAACGAAATGTAATCGGCTTTTTTGGATACTATTCGGCGATTCATCTCATCGAAATTCGTCCGGACGAAGACTTTGAAGGATTTATCAGACATGAGTTTCCAGAGTATGATTGGGATGCATAGAATGATTTAGTTTCAGAAAAGCAAAACCGGCGTAAAGTTTTATCTTTGCGTCGGTTTTGCTTTTCATAAGGTTAATATTATCGTCTTGGGCACCAAGCAGGCGAATGTGTATTATTATCAACCTGCCCTTGGGATTCACGCTATAAAGGTCTTATATATGGAAATTTCTAATAGACAGGCAGATGTAAAACGGTATTACGCTTTTATATATCTGCCTGTAACGCTTTTTTTACACTCGGCAATTTCTTGCGGAGTGCCTACGGCAACAATGGTTCCGCCTTCCTCACCACCTCCGGGACCCATATCTATTACATAGTCTGCATTGCGTATGACATCCAAATCATGTTCAATAACAATTACTGTAGCGCCTGCTTCTATAAGCGTCTGAAAAACCCGGAGGAGAGTTTGTACGTCAAGAGGGTGCAGACCAATTGTCGGTTCATCGAAAACAAAAATCGATTCGGATTGGGTTTTTCCCATCTCACTTGCAAGCTTCAGGCGTTGTGCTTCACCTCCTGACAGACTGGGAGTCTCTTCGCCGAGAGTTAAATAGCCAAGACCAAGATCCTTAAGCACTGAAAGCCGCTGATATACTGTTTTAAGCTCACGGCAGAATTCCAAAGCGGTATTGATGTCCATATCCATCAGCTCCGGAAGCGAACAGACTTGCCCCGCTTTGTTTGTGTAGTTTACGCTATACGCGGCTTTAGAGTATCTTGACCCACGGCAATCCGGACACGGTATGTCAACATCCGGCAAAAACTGTACGTCAAGGCTGACTATTCCTGTTCCGTCGCAAACCGGGCATCGCAGATTTCCTGTGTTATATGAGAAATCCCCCGCCTTATAGCCTGATTTTTTCGCGTCGGCGGTTCTCGAATATATCTTCCTCAGTTCGTCATGCACATTGGCATAAGTCGCGACGGTGGAACGGACGTTAACGCCTATTGGAGTAGCGTCAATAAGTTTCATATGTTTAATTCCGCTCGCCTCAACCGACCGCACATGACAGGGAAGTTTTCCGCCGTTGATCAAAGCCTGTATAGCGGGCACCAGACTTTCAAGTACCATTGTGGTCTTGCCTGAGCCGGACACGCCCGTAACCACCGTAAGCCTGCCTTTAGGGATGTCTACCTCAAGCGGTTTTACCGTGTGGATCCGCGATGTAGAGAGATGTATCTTACCTACAGAGAATATATTATCTCCAAAAACAGATTTTCTTGTCCTTGTCTGAGGCTTTTCGGAAAGAAAAGGACCGATAGCCGATATGGGATTTTGCGCGATATCTCCTATTGTTCCTTGCGCGACAACCGAGCCGCCGTTAATCCCGGCGCCGGGTCCCATCTCGACTATCCAATCCGCTTCCTTAAGAATCTGCGTGTCGTGATCAACCAGAAGCACGGAGTTTCCGTCTGAAATCAGATCGCGCATGACTCCCGTAAGTCCTACTATGTTAGACGGATGAAGTCCGATGGAAGGTTCGTCCAGAACATATAAAACACCTGTAGTGCGGTTTCTTACGGCACGGGCAAGTTGCATACGCTGTCTCTCTCCGGTTGAAAGTGTTGAAGAGGCTCTGTCAAGCGTAAGATACCCCAGTCCCAGATCTAAAAGTCTTTTGGCATTGATTTCAAAAGACTCCCGTATGCTTTCCGCCATCGGGCGCATTTCTTCAGGCAAAGCGGACGGCATATCTTTTACCCAACCGACAAGTTTTGACAGAGTCATTTTACACGCTTCATCAAGCGATATTCCGCAAAGCCTGGGATATCTTGCTTTTTCGGAAAGTCGTGTTCCGCCACAGTCGGGACATACTTCCTCTTTCAGAAATTTCTCGACTCTCTTCATACCCGTTTCGTCTTTTACCTTTGAAAGAGCGTTTTCAACGGTGTAGACAGCATTGTAATAGGTGAAATCAAGTTCACCCGCCTGATTGGAGTTTTTGGACTTATAGAGTATATGTTTTTTAACCGCGGGTCCGTTATATACGATATCTTTTTCTTTATCTGTCAGATCACGGAAGGGTACGTCGGTACGGACTCCCATTTCCCGGCATACATCGGTCATCAGTGACCACATAAGGCTGTTCCAAGGCGCAACAGCGCCGCCGTCAATAGTAAGGGAATCGTCCGGAACAAGAGACTCGCGGTCTACCGTCTGTATCGTTCCCGTACCTTTGCACCTGTGACACGCTCCCTGACTGTTGAAAGCAAGCTCCTCGGCGGACGGCGCGTAAAAACGCACCCCGCAGTCGGGACAGACAAGTTCTTTGCCCGCGGCGACGTCAAGTGTGGGGGACAGATAGTGTCCGTTTGGACAGCGGTGATTTGCAAGCCGAGAAAACATAAGTCGCAGGCTGTTCAAAAGCTCCGTACCTGTGCCGAAAGTTGATCTGATGCCGGGAACTCCGGGTCTTTGGTGAAGAGCCAAAGCTGCGGGAACATAAAGGATTTCGTCCACCGCAGCCTTGGCCGCCTGTGTCATGCGTCGTCTTGTGTAAGTCGAAAGGGAATCAAGATATCGTCTTGATCCTTCGGCATATAGCACACCGAGAGCAAGAGACGACTTCCCGGAACCGGAAACCCCCGCGACCGCCACTATTTTATTCAGCGGGATATCTACATCTACATTTTTTAAATTATGAACCTTCGCTCCCCGTATTAAAATCTTATCGACCATATCCTGACCTGCCTTACCTTTTTTATCTGTAAAAACGGAATTTTGTTTTTCAGAATATATTATAATATTAATTAAATAAAATTGCAATAGATTGCACGATGTTTTAGCAAATTACGATGAAGGTATTAAAATTTGAATCTCAACTACAGTGAGGTTCATTTTATTTTTGTAAATTGAATTTTTTACACATCCAGATATGAGGGCAATGCTCCTCAAAAAATTCTTTGCCCACAATAGAAAACCCCATCTTAATATAAAACCCCGTCGCCTGTACCTGCGCCGCCAACCGAAGTTCTTCCGCGCCGGCAATCTTTACCTGACGTTCGACTTCGCTCAACATAAATGCCCCATAGTGTTTACGACGAAATTCTTTCAACACCGCGATTCGGCCGACAACATAAGATTTATTTTCTCCGTTTTGAAAATATCGGCAAGTTGCCATCGGTATGTTTTCGCTGCTGTAGAGGACAACATGTTTCGCGACCGAGTCTTTTTCATCAAATTCCTCGGTAAACCCCTGTTCTTCCATAAATACTGATTTTCGGATAAATATCGCGTCTTTTGGCAATGAGCAGTATGTCCTAAAATACTCCATGTATAAACCTCCTTAAAAATAAGGCACTCAAAAGCCAACCTTATAGCGCAGCCGCGCCGTACCTGCGGTTAACTTTGAATGCCTTGTGTTCATACTATCCGGTGACAGCATGATAGCGTTTAGTTTATGTGATTGCGTAAAGCCCGACAGAAAAAAGGTCATTAATTATCAGTCTACAACCGTATATCCGGCATTGTCAAGGATATCCAGCGCCTTTTGATAATTCTCTTTTTTTGTCAGAATATAGTCGGTATTGAATGTTGAAATTGCAAAAATACCGATTTCATTTTTCGCCAAGAGTTCTGAAATTTCGGACAATATCCCAATCAACGAAAAATCCAAAATTCCTTGAATTCTGAATGCTTTCCATCTGTCATCCCGCCGGATTACATTAGGCGGCACTTTGTCAGTAACGCACACTAAAGATTTTTCCTCATCTGTTTTTCCGACAAAGCAATATTCCGCGTTCAAATCAACGAAGGAATAGTCCGATACTTTGCATACGGAAAAATCACAATAAATCTTTTTTATTTCCACAGCGTCCTATCCTCCGTAAATACTTTTATTGTTCCGTTTCTCGCATTCCGCCAAATTCAAAATCATAAGAATACTGAAAAAGCCGTATATTGTTATTGCTTTTTGTATTTTTTAATGTGATATTATTATAGCATATTTTGAAAATAATATCAAGTTAATCTCAATCCTTAAAACCGAGTATTATTTACCGCGTCAGAATTATGGGGCTCTTTTGGGCTGTACGCACATTTTTGGAGGCAGTTTCAAATAATCATTCGGTTATGTTATGCACGAATGTTTGTTAATACAGAAAATGAGTGCTGTATATATCAAAAAAACATATCAATATAGATCGTCCATAGGTAAATTTTCAATAATCCGAGCCGGATTTCCCGCAACGACAGCGTTCGCGGGAACATTTTTTGTAACCACTGAGCCGGCGCCGATTATGGCGTTGTCTCCTATGCTGACACCCGGCATGATGATGGCTCCGCCGCCTATCCATACATTGTTGCCTATATTGACGGGCAGGGAAACAGCCATACCCTTTGCGCGCTCATCAGGATTTTTAGGATGTGTTACAGAAAAAATGCATACTTTGGGCGCGCACATAAAATTGTCTCCGATGTTTATCGGAGCGGCGTCAAGAAATACACAGTCAAAATTCATAAAAAAGTTTTCGCCGACATTTATATTGTACCCGTAGTCGCAATGAAAGGGAGGTTTTATTAAGATTTTTTCTCCGCATTTCCCGAACAGTTCCCGCAAAATTTCTTTTCTCAAGGGTTC
>CASEEB010000159.1 GCA_949286815.1 uncultured Eubacteriales bacterium
AATAAAAGAAATATGAGATTTGAAAAAGTAATTATAGTATCGGATATGGACGGCACCTTTCTGGGCAGAGGAGCGACTGTTGTTCCCGAAAATATTGAGGCGGTGAAATATTTTAATTCAAAGGGCGGAAAATTTACATTCGCCACCGGCAGAGTGCATTACAATATTGTCAAAGCGGTTAAAAACGCGAATTTTTTGTGCAATATTCCCGCCATTACCGTAAACGGAGCCTGTATATATGATTTGTCTCTGAATAAAATCACGCATGAAAACCCCATGAATGTGTCCGATGTCAAAGAGGTGACGGAATTTGCCGATTCAGAATATCCGCATATAGGAGTCAGGTGCAGCACGGAATACGGGATGCTTACAAACCGGGTCAATGAGATAATAAAAAAGGATATAGACGGCTTTGAGGGTGGTCGTGTGGAGATTAAGGACACTGATAAGTGGATAGGCGAAAAAATATATAAAGTTGTTTTCAGGGCGCAAGCGGAGGAACTTCTGGCATTTCGCTCAGACCTTGAACGGAATTTTGCGGGCAGGTTTAATATTGCCGCGTCTTCGCCGAGATTTCTTGAGCTGAACGCTCCGGGATGTTCAAAGGCGAACGGAATTGAGTTTATAAGGAATTATTATGAGAATGAATATAAATATAAGCCGATAGTTTTCGCGGCGGGAGACTATGAAAACGATCTGCAGATGCTGAATGCGGCGGATTATTCGGTGTGTCCGTCAAACGCTTCGGACAAGGTCAAAGCGGCATCGGATTTTGTCCTGTGCGACTGCGATGACGGTGTTATAGGGGAGCTTGTAAGACTGATTGAAAAACTGTAATCTGAATTTTGCGGATTTTGCGGCTATTAAGACTTTCGCGATTTATGTGAGGAGATTATCGTGAAAGTTGCGTTAAAATCACATCAAAATTTTGCGGTTTCACGCTTAAATATAAATTTGAGCCGTCCACGGCGGTATGAGGTATTGATATGAGTTATGAAATGAGAAGAAAAGACAGACAGATGAGCCGAGAATTTGCGCTTGATGTAACCGACAGGTGCGAATACGCAGTTATTGCCATGACAGATTCGGACAAAGCGCCGTACTGTATTCCGATCAGTATAGTCAGAGACGGGGATTTTATATATTTTCACTGTGCCGCACAGGGCAGAAAGGTCGATATACTCAGAAAAAATCCCTCGGTTTGTGTGAGTTGCGTGGGAGATACTTTGCGCGAAGAGGATAAATTTACAACCAAATATCAGTCCGCTGTAATATTCGGCAGGGCAGAGGAGGTTGTGAGCGATGAGGAAAAAATTCATGCTCTTAGGCTTTTGTGCCAGAGACATACTCCGAAGAATATGCATAACTTTGACAGCGCGATTGAGAAAAGTCTTAAGGTAACCTGTGTATGGAAAATTAAGATTGAAGAAATCAGCGGAAAAAGCAAAAGGTAAATAGCTTTTTGCTTGGTTATACGAATTATTTGGCTATGCAAAATTAATTCGCAAAGCGAATTGTTTCATTTTATTAAACCGAAAATTTCTTTGTCTGTTTGAGCCGCCGAAAGCGGCAAGGGGGATTAGTATGTTGTACGAATCATTGAAGGCAAAAAAACGAAAAGTGATACTTGATACCGATATCGGCCCCGACTGCGACGACGTCGGAGCTATAGCGGTGCTTTTGTCATACGCGAATGAACTTGGTTTTGAGGTTGCGGGAATCTGCAACTGCACCTCCAATATCTACGGAAGCGTCACCGCGGACGTGATATGCCGGTATTGCGGATATGAGAATATTCCCATGGGAATATATTCAAAACCCGGCTTTTACGACGATGAGAGCTGCCGCAAATACAATAAGTTTATTGCGGAAAATTTCAGCGAGAAGTATAGAAGCGGCACTTTTGAGGTGCTTCCGCATGTGTCGTTTTACAGAAAGCTGCTTTCGGTGGCGGAGGATGACAGTGTTATTATTGTTACAATCGGAATGTTCAACACTATGGCGGCGCTGCTTGAAAGCAAGCCCGATAAATACAGCAGTCTTACGGGAGAAGAACTTGTGAGACGCAAGGTGCACTGCGCGGTCTCCATGGCGGCAAGATTGCCGAATGGCAGGGAGTTTAATGTGGTCTGCGACTATATGGCGTCAAAAGTGTTTTTTGAAAAATTTCCTCATAATATTTATGTGTCCGACGCGGCGTTGGGCGAAACCATAATGACGGGATACAAAGAGTCCGACGATATGCAGACCAATCCAATATATAAATCCTATCAGCTCTATACCGCGGACAGAGAAGTAAAGTGCGTTAACGCAAGCTTTGATCTGACCGCCGTGCAGTTCGCGTGCGAAGGCGAGGGAGAAATTTATTCGCTTACAAAGCCCGGCAGACTTGAGTTTTACCGTGAGGAAAATTTGCCCAATGAAGACGCCACAAGGTTTGTTGAGGATGAGGC
>CASEEB010000160.1 GCA_949286815.1 uncultured Eubacteriales bacterium
AAATGAGCAAAAAGCCGCGCAGAAAGACACAGCCTTAACCACACGGCAATATTATAAATTAAACACTGCAAAAAAACAACCGGGTGCCGACAAAGCCCGTCCGCCCTGAAGCTTATCTGTATAAATTTTCATGGCGATTTCCTCCCGTTTGTTTATTTAACAACAATATTATACATTAAATCGCAAACAAAGTCAATCGTTTTATTTAATTTATTGAAATTTCTATGTTTATCACAACCCGGAGTGCATACTTGACATATCCTATTATAAAATTTAATGAAGCCTGAGCCTCAGTTCCGCGTGTCAGGGTTGAGTTATTTCAAAATATATGGTACATCTGTCACAGCTCAGCCCTTTTATCTCGATAAGATAATTCAGAAAAAGCCTGCCGTCCGTCAAAACCGTGTTCTTAACCTCTATTGTGTTTATTGACAACTCGAAAGGCATATATGGGGTATTATAAACACTTTTATGGCGTTTGCCGCTCTCAAACGAGAGCATTGTGTTAATATCACCCTCACGGACGACGCTCACAAGTCCCGGCTCATTTCTGTTGAATATAATTCTGACAATCGTCCCATTGGAATCCTCAGAATCATTTTCATCGTATTCAATCTCAATGTTTCCGTCATTATCTTCCATAATAAACCCTTCTGTTATAACCTCTATTGCCTGACTGTCCTCAAAATTCTCGGTAAGTTTTCCTAAAAACGCCGGGTCTGTATCTCCGACCATTTCTTCTATCGCGTCTTTAAATGTAAAATCACGCTGTCTCTTTCCGTATAAATTTTCCGACTCCAGCAAATTGCCTATCAGATCAGTCAGCCTTTCATCAAACTCCCGCCGTTTGGATATAATTTTAATAATAACCTTTTTCACGGAACAATCACCTTTCATTCTATATTGTCACTCGGAATTTCATTTTATCACGATTTTTATATCTTGTCAATGCAAAAGATTCAATTTGTGAAAAAGTACCAAATTTATTAATCACACACACTTCCGAAAAGTCATTTTTTGTGCAAAACAGAGATATTGATATTTGGTATTGAAAAAAAAATGTTTTTATAGTATAATGTTTATACCTATTTTAAAGGGACTTTACATAGATCAAACATAAAAAAGCTCATTGATATCGTCTTCCTTGTGATGATATTATGAACTCTTCAGCAAGTCAATTATATAAATACCTTTTATATAATTTTAAAACAGGAGGAAAATCCAATGAAAAAATTAATCGCAATTGTCCTTGCGTTGGTCACGTGCCTCGCCACCGTGTCCTGCGCGACCGGAACAGGTGAAGAAGGAACGTCGGCTCCCGATAACTCATCCACCAATACCGGGGAATCTGAGGATACCGGAGAGCCGCTCGAGCTTCCGGAATTCAATTTCAACGGCAAAACGCTCACATTTCTCGTAAGAGGAAGCGATGCGGCTGAGTGGCAGACAGTTGACATCTATGCCGAAAATCTGAAATCGGAGCCCGTCAACGACGCCGTATATCAGAGAAACGATCTTATTCAGAACAAGTACAATGTACAAATCGCTCAGATTCCGCTTGAAAGCGGCGAAACCGCGCAACAAAAGGTGTCTACAGAGGTGAGATCCGGCACAGGTGAATTTCAGGCAGCCGTAACCCAGCTCGGCGAGGCCGCCTCAATAGCTACGCAAAATTTACTTTACGACCTTAATTCCTCGGATATTTCACATATTAACCTTGAAAAATCCTGGTGGGACAACAAAGCAGCCGAGGAACTTTCTGTAGACGGTAAACTTTACTACGCTACGGGCGACCTGCTCACAAGCGACAACGACGGAACATTTATCATAATGTTTAATAAAACAATCATGGCGGATAAAAATCTCGGCGATATATATGAACTCGTAAACAACAAGCAATGGACATTTGCGAAAATGTATGAGTTTGAGCAAAACGCGATAGAATCTGTCGACGGACAACTTCAGTATGACGACGGTATAATCGGATTTGCCGTAACAAGTAACGTTCCTTACTCTCTTTTCTACGGAGCAGGACTGAGCGTTGTCAAGAAGAACAATCAGGATATTCCCGAATATTCACTCGATATAGAAAGAGCCGCGGACGCAATTGACGCCGCTATTCAGGTCATGTCAAAAGACGTCTCACTCGACATGGAAGTCGTTGGAAACAAAAACGTTGTGGAAAACGGTCTTAAATGCTTCGGAGAAGGTCACGCCCTGTTTTACGGCGAATGTCTTCAGTGCGTAACCCGCCTGAGAGGACATAAGCTTGATTTCGGCGTAATTCCCTACCCGATGCTCAACGAGGCTCAGGGCGAATATTACTCTCACATGAACGGAGTCGGCGGAATGGTTTCAATTTTGAAAAGCGTAACAGGCGACAACCTTGAAATGACCTGCGCCATGATTGAAGCCATGGCATACTATTCAAAGCAGTACCTTACTCCGGCATACTATGAAAAGAACCTCATTTTAAAGGGGCTTAAGGATGAGGAATCCGGTCCTATGGTCGACCTTATTCTCCAGACACGTGTATATGACCTTGCATACGTTTACGGATGGAGCGGCGCTACCGGAAGCATCAGAGCAATGATAGCGGAAGGTAGAAACAACATTGCTTCACAGTCTTCAAGATGGTCAAGATCTTTGAAAAACGAAATAGACAAATTTATGAAAAACGTCGAATAAACAAACAATCCGAACGTTCAATTATAATAAGGGCTTGCCGACAATTTTGCGGCAAGCCCCTTCTATTGCAGCGCTTATTGGCACTAAAAACTTAATACTGTCCGAAATAACCGCCGACCTGTTCCTCAGGATTATAATCCTTCAAAGCCCTGTCTTTTTCCGCGATCACATCGGACGGAATTGCCGGGAATTTGTCCGCGGAACCGAATTTGCATTCACCCGAAAACTTCATTTCGGTTTTTGCGCCGTCAATATTTGTGATTACATTGGCGGCAACCGATATTGAATTTTCATCTACGGCAGTTGCATTTCCGTTTATGTTAAAATAATACTCGACGCCGTCAAACATCTTCGAGGTAAGCTCTTGGTCAAGAATTTCATTGTACATGTCTACCGTATAAGCTTTCATGTTTCCTATCACGGTTTTGAGCGATATATTCAGTACCTCGCCGTTTTCCTCGTTCAATTTTTCAGAGTCGTAAACAAAATCAAACTGCGCGGACAAATCGCCTTTAACTCTTGTGCCCGTATATTCGCCGTCGGATGAGTAATGTTCGGACGAATCAATTGTAATACCGCCCATATTTATGTCCGCGTCCACGCTGATTTTTGAAAACTCTCCTTTATCGTTATATGACGTGTCTATGCTCAAAGCGCTGTTATACGACTTGTCGGCGCCCTTTTCACGATATTCAAAGGCGAAATCAAGCCCGGTCACGAGGTTATTTTCGCCGTCAACATCGAAAGTCAAAGACGCGCTCAGTTTTTCGAGTCCGAACAGTTCATCGGCGTCATCACCCTCAGCGCTTACGGAAATACCCATTCCGGTTATCTTTTCCGATTCGGCGGTAAGGTAAACATTCATATTGAGCGCTTCCATGTATGTCTCAATCATAGCTTTTACGGCATTTTTCTGAGACTCAACGGCAATTGAAGAGTCTGTCGTTTCCTCGCCGCCAATTCCCTGCAAAACCATCATTACTTCGGTCATCAGGTCAGTCATGTACTCATTGCTGATTACATATTTGCCGTCCTCGGTAATCGTAATCATTTCTTTTGTAATCTCTGGAAGTGTAATTTCCGGAAGCGTGTCGGAGTCGCCGGATTCGGACCCACCGGCAAGCATTCCGAAAACCGGGGAAAGATCGGTCACATCCGAATACAGCTGTCCGTCATATTCGGAAACGCTTACGATCTTGAAATCATCGGTTATAAAAGCATAGCCCGCGTCGCTGTTACCCGCCTTTGAGTACACCGTCCCGTCCTTAATGCCAAGATAAAGACTCTCTTTCTCCCCATTAAGCTCTGCGGTGATCTCACATTCGGCAATTTGCGAAAGCACATCCTCATACCATTTCGCGGCGTCAAAACCGACGCCGTTTTCCGCGCCGGAGCCGTTGCTCTCACCGCTTAATTCGGAATTCCACATCGAAACGATAGCGTCTCTGTTTTTTTCCGGATTGTCCGTCTTACATGCCGAAAACAAAAGCGTCGTGCAAAGGACAAAGGAAATCAAGATAAAAAGACCTGTTTTTTTCATAGTGCATAATCCTTTCCTGCATCTGAAAAATTTATATAATGCAAATCCATGGATCCGCAAAATATTCATCAAAACCGAAAGCTCTAATCAGATATATGTTTTTTTATCTCATCTTCTATTAAATTTCTGACAATGCCGCACAGTTGCGGAGCTTTCAGTCCGCAATAATCTTCATAATATAGGGGAGACAGAAAAATAACTTTGGTTGTGACATGTTTAAGGGAATTTTCACCGAACGGTTTGTAAGAATCCACTATAGCAACAGGCACTATGGGACATTTTGCCTTATACGCGCTTGTAAAACAACCGTATTTGAAATCACCCACATTATTTTTCTGATTTTTGGCATACCCACCCTGAGGAAATACAAGATATATCCTGCCGTCTTTTACCTCAGAAGCAATGTTATTCAACACCTTGATCTGCTGTCTTGGATTTTTGCGGTCAATTCTCTGACCCCTCAGTAAAGCTACAAACTGATTGGCAATCGGCATTTTTGAGCGTTTTTTATCCATCAGTACAGAGCACGGTCGGGGATGTACCGAAATTATCCCCAGCGCGTCATATTTTCCCTGATGATTGGAAAACATTATGTACCCGCTCTCTTTCGGTAGATTTTCAAGACCGTAAACCTCTGTCGTAATCCGGGATGTCTTTTTGACCCTGCCTATAAGGTCCTGCGCCAAAGCATAGCACTCGTCTTCGCTGTATTTCTCCGTATGCTTACCGTAATGAGCCATTTTGGGACAAAAATGAATAATCGAAAATATTCTCATTATGATAACATAAATAAATCTAAGCATTATACCTCCAATGAAAATCCATACCTAAAGCAGAATTGCGGCAATAACTTTAAAAATACACCGCCGTTTTTGCGCAAGCAGATTTCAGAGACGCTCTGCCATACCGTATATGAATTTTTCAGTGTCAGCCCAACCGATACACGGATCGGTTATAGATTTTCCGTAAATTCCCTCTCCTATCTTCTGGCTGCCCTCTTCTATATAGCTTTCAACCATAAATCCTTTGAACAATTTCGATATATCACTGTTTAAGGCGCAGCTGTGAAGAACTTCGGTAGCTATTCTGTATTGTTCCTTGTACTTTTTCGCGGAATTGGCATGGTTGCAGTCCACTATCAGCGCGGGATTCTTAAGTTCTTTCTTATTATATTCCGACCAGAGAAATTCAATGTCCTCATAATGATAGTTCGGCATTGACTCTCCGTGCTTGTTGACATAACCCCTGAGTATGGAGTGCGCCAGCGGATTTCCGGCAGATTTGACTTCCCAGCCGCGATAAATAAACGTATGCGGATGCTGTGCCGCCATAACGGAATTTAGCATGACGGAGATATCCCCTCCCGTGGGATTTTTCATTCCCACAGGTACGTCAACTCCGCTCGAAACAAGTCTGTGCTGCTGATTTTCCACAGATCTCGCGCCTATGGCAACATACGACAAAACATCTTTGAGATACTGATAGTTTTCAGGGTAAAGCATCTCGTCCGCGGTAAACATTCCGGTCTCCTGTATTACTCTTCTGTGAAGATGTCTTATCGCTATCACTCCGGCAAGCATATCCGCTCCCTTAGAGGGGTCGGGCTGATGAAGCATACCCTTGTAACCGTCTCCGGTGGTTCTCGGCTTGTTAGTATAAATACGCGGAATTATTATTATTTTATCAGACACCTTATCCCGCAGTTTGGCAAGACGTTCCACATAGTCCAACACCGAATCCTCGCGGTCTGCCGAGCAGGGTCCGATTATAAGTAACTTCTTGTTTGACTTTCCCGTAAACACATCCGCGACTTCGCTGTCGAATACCGCTTTTTTGTCGACCCACTCCTTGCTTAACGGGTATTGTTCTCTTATTTCCTGAGGTATAGGTAATTTTCTGATAAATTCCATTTGTTTTTTCATTCCTTTCAACGTCCGAAAACCCGCATATCAGAGTGCCGGATGTTTTCAGACACATACATTTATTAAACCGGCGACTGTATCATGTCGCCCAATTGGACAGTTTTGCAAATGCAAAACTGCCGTATACAGCAAATAAAACAATTTTTAATCGATTACTTTATGCTGTATACAGAAACCCGGACAGTTTTGCACCGCAAAACTGCGGCATACAACCAATAAATATTATTCTTTTGAATTCGTTACGCTATATACAGAAACCCGGACAGTTTTGCACCGCAAAACTGCGGCATACAACCGGTAAATATTATTCTTTTAAATTCTTTACGTTGTATGCAACTTTACGATATATACAACTATACATTATATCATTGCTTTATGAACTGAATGTTAATATTATTACATTTTTTCAATCTCAGCCTTTTGAGACAGCACTTCCCGGAGAATATGCGGCGGAAATTTGGGTTTTCTGTCATATGTATAAAGCCCGTTCTGTTCCTGTTCGACGTCGGTAAGCTGCGTATAGCACAGACCTCCCATTGCCGGACTGAAGAGTATCGCCTCGGTAAGCCCTTTGAATCTGTACATGAATTCCGCCTCGCTCTCGGGGCTGTTCCCGTATCCCCATCCGCCTTTTTCCTTGTCAGACCACCATGTTCCTCCGTATTCGCTTACAAATGTCGGACGAACCATCAAATCAAGTTCCCTGTTATTGAAGATGTCGTGTATATTTATCTGCTCTCCGGAGGCAATCTTATCTATTTTTGCCTTGAAGCTCACGGGGTCCTGATTATAGTCGTGAAGATCTGTAATATCGCTGAGTCCCGGCTTATGCACCCAACCCGAGGCGTCGATATAAAGCCTCGTGCTGTCATACGCTCTGGTAATGTCAGCCAGGGTTTTCATAAACCTGTATGAGGAATCCTGAGGGGTCTCGTTGAGCGGACACCAGCCGATTATGGCGGGATGGTTGAAATCTCTTTCAATGACCTCACACCACTCGGCAATAAACTCGGAATATGCCGAATCCGCCGTATGACTCATACCCCAGTTTCCGTGCTCTCCCCAAACGATGTATCCCTTTCTGTCACAATATTCCAAAAAGAGCGGCTCAAAAACCTTCTGATGAAGTCTGGCGCCGTTAAATCCCATTTCCATGGAATAGTCAATATCCGCTCTGAGCGCCTCAAGAGTGGGAGCGGTATATATACCGTCCGGATAAAAGCCCTGATCGAGCACGAGTCTCTGAAATACAGGCTTGCGGTTAAGATACATTATACCGTCTCTGCATTCAACCTCTCTCATACCGAAATAGCTTTTTACCTCGTCGTCACAGACTTTAATGTTTAGGTCGTAAAGCCGTCCGTTGCCAACCTCCCACAAATGAAGTTCCGAAAGAGGTATATTCAGCTTGGCAACTCCGTTTCTCACCCTCGCGGCGGCGGCGCCCATAATTTTACCCTCGTATTCCGCCGTGGCGCTCACTTCGGTATTGTCAGGTCCGTTTACATAAACATGCGCGCGCAGAACCGAGTTATCGATATCGGGATAATATTTTGTTTTCGTTATGTATACCTTGGGCACACATTCAAGCCAGACAGTCTGCCAGATACCCGTGGTTCTTGTATATGAACAGCCGTAAGAGTAATATCTGTCGCTTTGTTTTCCCGACGCCTGGCGCGGCGAACGGGTATCATCCTCCGCGCGTATCACTATCCGGAGTTTATTGCCCTTCGCGGCTTCGGTTATATCAAACGAAAAAGAAACATATCCCCCGTGATGGCTGCCGATATATGACGAATTGACCCACACGTCGGTTATAAAATCACACGCGCCTATATGAAGTATGATCTTTTTGTCGGGGGAGACCCAATCCGTGGGCACCTCAACTTCTTTTTTATACCACACGCAACCGCAGAAATCCTTGTCACCTATCAGAGAAAGCTCGCTTTCCCTGCAAAACGGCACTATGATTTTCTCGTCAAAGCCCTCGCCGCTCATATAATTCCGGTCTTTTCCGCTCATGCCCCGGTCTGTTTTATAATCCCACTCGCCGTTAAGGTTCATCCAATCTTTTCTGACAATCCCCGGTCTCGGGTATTCGGGACGCGGAATCTTTTTATCACTCATCAGTGTTACCTCCGTTAATTAAAAAAGAATTACAATCAAGAAAAGTATACAATAAATTGAAATCAAAGTAAAGATATTTTTTAAAGTTTTTTAATATCAGCCATTTGCACAAAAAACAATGATGAATATTGTATAATATGTCATGTAAAAATCTATTGCAGAACCGGCGGAAAAATGCTAAAATATAACTGTTGTCAAATTACATAAAAACAGAATGTAAATCACACACAGAACTCAACAAATATAAGAAAGGTAATATTAAATCATGCAGTATTCTCAGATAAAATTTTCCGAAAAGTACAGTGACGCATTGCTCGAGTGTTATATTCACAGCCCTTACGAAGAGCTTGCGATACCCAAAAGAAAAGCGATTATTGTCTGCCCCGGAGGAGGATATCAGTTTTTGTCCGAGCGTGAAGCGGAACCTGTGGCTCTGCAATATTTTGCCGCAGGTCTTAACGCGTTTATTCTCAGATACTCAATAAATGAAAAAGCCGCCGATTACGCTCCGCTGATCGAGGCCTGCCTTGCGATAAAATACGTAAGAGATCATTCGGAAGAGTTTTGCGTTGATACCGACTATGTATATATAACCGGATTTTCCGCCGGAGGTCATCTTGCGGCATGGGCAGGTACGCAATGGCATATCGACCGTGTAAGAGAGGCGATAAACGGTTCCGACATTTCGCTTTGCAAGCCTACCGCCACTGTGCTCTGCTACCCGGTAATAACCTCTTTTGAATACGCGCACAGAGGCTCAATATATGTACTGAACGGTTTTTCCGACGACCCCGAGGGGATGAGCCGATTCTCGCTTGAGAAATTTGTGGACGGCGATACCTCTCCCGCGTTTCTGTGGCACACGGCACAGGACATGGGAGTGCCGGTTCAGAATTCTCTGTTATACGCGTCACAATTGGCAGAGCATAAAATTCCCTTTGAGCTTCACATTTATCCCACCGGAAATCACGGGCTTTCGCTGTGCAACACAGAAACCTGGTCTAAAAACCCCGACATGCTTTCGGATTATAACCGCGGCTGGATAGATAAAGCCATTAAATGGGTTACCGAAGCTCCATTCAAGAGATAACGGCGGTAAACATACATGGAAAAAGCAATACTGACAAAGAAAAGATTTTTTATCTGCGCGACAATTCTTTCGATACTGTTTATTCCGGGCATTCTCGCCATTATTTTCGGTTCTGTTTACAATATATTGTGGCTCTTGGTGATTGGATGTATAATCGCGGTCGCGTCCTTTTACGGGCTGCCGCTTTTGTGGGTATCGTATGCCGTATGGTCTCACAGATGCAGGATAATCGAAGCCGTAAAAACCGAATATACTTACGCATACTCTGAACTCGCGAAAAAATGCGGCCGTCCCCAAAAAGAAATCATCGACCATATAAAATACCTTGTAGCGAAAGGATATCTTATCGGCTTTACATATGACAACGAAAAGCTTACGCGTGATTCCGCGGTCGATAATTCCGAATACAAGGAAATGAAGGTGGTCAAATGCCCGCATTGCGGCGCGGAAGTCGTAGTAAACGACGACACTGCCGTCTGTGATTTCTGCGGCAGCCCGTTGAC
>CASEEB010000161.1 GCA_949286815.1 uncultured Eubacteriales bacterium
TATGCCGCCAATGTCAACGGGTATAATGGCTTTTGTCCTTTCATTTATTGCAGCCTCCACAGCGTCATAATCCATCTCAAAACTGTCTTTCTGAGTGTCGACCAATACGATTTTTGCACCCAGATGAGCTATAACCGAAGCTGACGCGGTATAGGTATACGCCGATGTAATCACTTCGTCACCCGGTTTCACACCAAGAATGCGTAAGGCTATTTCCGCACAGGCCGTCTGAGAATTCAGACAGACACACTTTTCGGTTCCCACATATTCAGCTATTTGTTTTTCAAGTTCTTTGGTTCGCGGACCGGTTGTTATCCATCCCGAACGCAAAGCCCGCGCCACTTCCTCTATTTCTTCTTCCCCTATATCCGGCGGCGAAAAAGGAACACTGAGTTGTTTCATTTTCAAATCTCCATATATCAAAACAAACTTTTACAGCCAATTCTTATTTATACATCGGCATAAACACACAGTCATATTAATAAAATCAATTCATGATAATTTATATTCCGAAGCAAGCGTTACTTTTATATTCTCCAATAATTAATATGTACATGTATGTAAATATCCGTAAAATGCGGCAATTAAATTTTTCTAAAATACCACGTCTTATACATTATATCACTAACAGTTTAATAAGTCAATATTTTTTATTTATTTAATGCTTAAAGTTAAGACGTATTTTCCGGAGAAGCTTGGTATAATATCAAGATTTTTAAAAATATTTAAATTCTGTAAAAATATAGGAAATTTCCGAGAAAAATAAACATTCAAAACAGCTCAGGTATAAAATCGTCACATATAACAAATAATAACAGTGGAAATATCCAACAAACCGTAAATTCCGCAAATAAAAATAATTTTTCAGATTACGGCTTAATTATTAAATTATATATTTGTAATATTATATTAACCGCTAAACGGTGCGGTTTGATTTTTCAGAGAAAAGGAATGGGCATATATTTATGAAAGCAACAGGAATTGTTAGAAGAATAGATGACCTCGGACGAGTTGTCATCCCCAAAGAAATAAGAAGGACCATGCGTATCAGAGAGGGTGACCCGCTTGAAATATTCACTGACCGTGACGGCGAGGTGATTTTCAAAAAATACTCACCCATAGGAGAGCTTGCGGCGTTTGCGTCACAGTATGCCGAAACATTGCATAAAACCTGCGATCTGGCGGTAATCATCTGCGACCGCGACTCGATAATCGCCTGCTCGGGCGTATCCAAAAAGGAATATTCCGACAAGTCTTTATCAGAAGAATTTGAAGCAATTATAGAAGCAAGAAGCATGTACGTAAGACATGAAGGCGACAATAAGATTTCGGTAATACGCGACGGCGGCAGCCATTTTGTCAGCTGCGCCATGCCTATTATCAGCGAAGGCGATATTGTCGGTTGCGTTGCTTCTCTTTACGAAATGAATCGAGAAAACGCGGCAGACAATGTGGAAAGCAAGCTTATACAGACCGCCGCGGGATTTTTGGGACGTCAGCTTGAGGGCTGAGTCAAAGGGGTTAAGCCTCGTCATTCAACGTTTTCAGTGGGAGATTGTATCTCCCCACTGAAAAAATCAAGTGGCACCCGCCTAAGAGAAGGGAAGCATCTTAATTTAGTCATAACGGCTGTCGCCCGGATTTTGTTTGGCGGCAACCGTTTTTTATTAAAATTTCAAAAGCAGTATAATAGCAATGGAATACATTATTTACATCTCCTTAAATAAAATAAAATTATTTGAATATACACATAATAGTTTATAAACCGACACATTCATGTAACCGGGAGATTTTTATATGAAAACTAAAAGTAATATTCAAAATAATAATTATAATTATATAAAAAGGTTTTTTTCACTGTTAATGCTGTCCGCCATGCTTATTTCAATGGCGTCATGCGGCAACGAAGAATCAAAAATCTCTGAGATGGAAGAGCAGATAGAAGAGCTTGAAAGCAAGCTTGAGGACGCTTACCGGGAGAATGAATCTCTTAAAGACAGGTCTCATCAATATGATTTTTACATCACTCTGGGGACCATGCCGACACTCTATGCCACACTGAACGCGTATGCCGAAAAAAATCCCAATACCTTTATGTGGTTTTTCAGAGGCAATACAATAAGCTATGACTATACCGCGCCTCATATAAATTATTTCAAAACCCAAAGCACTACAAATAAGGACAGCACTATAGATTACTCGGTAATAAGGCGCAAGGTGGAAGACATTACAGAACTTGACCCGTCCGCAAAGTTTCATCTGTACTGCGATGATCTGCGCGTATTGTTTATCCCGCACATATTTGTATACGCGGGTGTGGATTTTGAAGACCTTGAGGTGACTTTCCTGTCCGACGGCACCGGAACATACAGTTTTTTCAACGATCAAACCGACGCATCTTACAAAAACTATAAATCGGAATGGGAAAGCATTTTAAAGGTCTATACCGAAGGACGTGATGACCCGGACTTTATCCCGCCTTACAGTGACAACGGTCAGGCAATGCAACTGGCTCACCTGGCATATTACCTGTCTACTTTGCCGAATGTAGAGCTTTGGGTACAGAATCCGGATTATCTGGTATCTTCATCGAAAACAGTAATGGACGCGAAAAAAGAAATGTCGATTATAAAAAAGGACCCTGCCAAAATGTATGCCGAGCTTGACGCAAACACCCGTATAGCGTATCAAAAGGCAGTGCTCGCCAACGCCCTGGTGGACAACGATTCCCTTACAACTCTGCAGGATGCCGTAGATTATTTTGACTGTCGGCTTAAAAGTACGGAAAAAGAAGCCGTCATTATCCTGGGTACCAATAAGCCTACCCTGGAGGAAAATAAATATTATATCGACGAAACAATAAAATTCTATACCCCTACCCTGTCCGACAAAGACAGAAACAAAGTGATATACAAAAATAAAATTTACGACATTTCAGAGGGCGACACAACGGTAACGATAGAGGGCAAAACGCTTAAAATAGGAGAACTTGGAGTTTATCTGTATTTCAAAGGACATCCCGCTCACCCGCCCAAGGAAGACCTCAGGGAATACTTTAACGAAAACGGAATAGAAATTCTACCGCACAGAACTCCCGTGGAGACCTTGTTCTGGATGTATGACGTAAAAGCGGGAGGATTTCAATCCACAAGCTTTTTGTCATGTTATGAAGGTCAGACCGAATTTTTTTATGAAAAACCCACTACCGACGCGTTGGTTCTGATGATGGACGCGGGATATTTTGACAGCGCCGTTATTTTTGAAAAATCCATTGACTGAAAACTCAATACAAAGCAGTTTTAAACAAGTCCGTTTTACAAAAATTTGTAATTCGGACTGTTTTTATAATTAAATAAATTTGTATTGACATTTTTCAGATTATATGTTATACTTATCTAAATTTAAAACACAATGTAAAAATCCCCCCGAAAGCTTAACCCCAAATAAAGCAAAAGCAAAAAACAGCATAACCGGAATATCGTCAGTAAGCCGACAATAGTTAAAATACGGTAACGCCAATAACCATGCTTAAAAAAGTTTACTCGACTCACAAGAGTAAAAATATATAAAAAAGGGGCAATCAAAATGAAACAACTGAATTTCAACATCCCGTTTTCCGGATTTGAGTCAACAAACTTCATCAACTGTTTTACCTCGGTCTATATGTACCTTGAAGGCATGAAAGACAATAATTTCACAATTAAAACTACCTTTTGCAACGAGTGGGAAAACGGTCAATGCGACAGCTGCGGCAACTGCAAAACAAAACCACATGCGGTTCAGGAGAGATTTTTCTTTCTGTTTGACACAATGTGCGGCAGAAGCGCGCTAAGAAACCACTTTGACGGAACTCATTCCCGGGCGGGAAGAATGATACACAATAGTGAAACCTCCGACGGAGTCACCGATAACAACGTGGAGTTTTTGTTCGGATTTGCAGGATATGATTACCGCACTGTCCTTGACAAGGCCTCTTACAATGAAGAGATAACAACATCCATCGCCGAAAAAAAGCCTGTAATAGCAAAATTAAAAAGCAACAGCAATGTTTCATGCGCCGTAATCTCCGGTATTGACGGCGACAGATTGATTTTCCCTGATTTCAGAGCCGCGCAAAAAGCGCCGGATCCCAATACAACATATAATGATATTGACGCGCTTTTTATTATCGTAAACAAATGCGAACCGAAATATAAGCTTATAGACGGACTTAAACGGATTGAACACGTCATGAGTTTAAACCTGAATGAAAACATATGGGACGAGTATTGCAAAAAAATCGGCACATACGGTCCTGACAGTCTGGGAGAGGACAATCCCGAAGGACGGGAAAGGCGCATGAACCGTCTTGCGGGAGAAATGTGGCACACTTTCAACTGTCATAACTTTGCGGAGGTTTTCCGCCAATATCTTCCCGGCTCTGCAAACAAAGACGTATACGACAGCGTAAATGACGTCAACAGGCTTGCCTCTCCGGAAATAAGCGAAGAAATAAACACGATAAGCTGGCGATACGGTTACACCCATGATCTGGCCTGGTCTGTTATAGGGCTTGATGAATGTATAAATTGGGAGGACTGGAAGTCACACTATTACGGAGACATGCTTGAAGTAATTATTCTCAAGTTCAAAGAAAACGATGAAGCCGTCTTGGAATGTATTAAAAATATTATAAGAAAATTGTAAATAAAATCCGAGAAAAGACGTTTAAAAATTTAAATCGTTCAAGCCATCCGCATTGAAGCCCAACTGAAATAAGAATAATACTTAATCAGGCAACAGAACAGACCGCACATATACTTTTCTGCCTTTGGAACTTTTTATTCTGTCCGTGCAATTCGGGACAATACATTGGGCACACTATGGAAGGTTATTTACATAATTTTTTCACAAATTTGAATCAGTTAAATTTTATGCCGAAAAACTTTGCGAAAAATAAGAACTTTTTTTGGCAATAAAACGGATACCGTAAGAATATTCCCTCTTACAGTATCCGTTTTTTATTTATATTTTAAATGACTTTGTATCCTTGGTCTTCAACTGCCTTTTTCAATATATCGTCCGATACATCCTTTGAAAGCTTGATTTCGGCAGTTCCCTTTTCATGGCTTACATCAGCCGACTTGACGCCGTCTATTGCCTCAAGCGATTTTTTTACTCTTGCCTCACAGTGAGCGCACATCATTCCCTCAATTTTAAGTGTTTTTTCCATATCCGTACTATCCTCCGTTTCGTTTTTTTCATATTTTAAGACCATATCGGTCTTATTTTCATTTGTCTGTTTTCGCCGTTTTAAAGTTTTCGCCGGTTTATTGGGGTTAAAAAGATTCAGCCGAAGTGAATTGAGCACGACGCAGCAGCTTGAAAGGCTCATCGCCGCGGCTCCGAACATCGGATTCAGCTGCCAATTGAACAAAGGAATCCAAACGCCCGCCGCGAGCGGAATACCTATAACGTTATAAATAAACGCCCAGAACAGATTTTCATGAATATTCCTGAGTGTCGCTCGGCTGAGCTTTATTGCCGCGGGTACGTCTGACAGTTTACTTTTCATAAGTACCACATCCGCGGCGTCTATAGCGATGTCCGTACCGGCGCCTATGGCAATTCCGATATCCGCGCGTGTAAGCGCCGGGGCGTCGTTTATACCGTCGCCGACCATTATTACCTTGCCATGCGATTTCAGATTTTTTACGGCTTCCTCTTTTCCGTCCGGCAAAACACCGGCTATGACTTCATCTACCCCCGCATATCTGCCGACCGCCGCCGCTGTCCTTTCGTTGTCTCCCGTGAGCATAATTACTTTCATGCCCATATTCTGAAGCTCTTTGACCGCGTCCCGGCTTTCGGGCTTCGGAGAATCCGCAACCGCTATAATGCCGATAAGCTCTCCGTCAGACGCGAAAAACAACGGTGTTTTTCCTTCGTTTGAAAGTCTCTCGGCAACCTGCCTGACATTTTCCGGCACTTTTGACTTCTGCTCGATAAATTTAAGATTGCCTCCGAACAATGACCTTTCCCCGGTCTTGGCGCAAAGCCCGTTTCCGGGTAAAGCGGAAAAATCGGTCACATCAAATGAGGAAATATTCTTTGACTGAGAATAATTGACTATCGCCTTTGCCAGCGGATGCTCGCTCTTTTTCTCAAGCGAATACGCAAGTTCAATCAGATCCGACTCACTGTTGCCGCCG
>CASEEB010000162.1 GCA_949286815.1 uncultured Eubacteriales bacterium
AATGAGGAAAAAGATTCGGATCGATACCGTCCGGCGTTAGTGTTCATAACTGATTTCGCCGTCATGTGAGAAGCAATAAAATCGGCAGTGACGACACCCGAAACCGGGAACCGGCACTGCCAGTGGTGCGGGTAGCAGGACTTGAACCTGTACCGAGGAACCCCGACTAGAACCTGAATCTAGCGCGTCTGCCAATTCCGCCATACCCGCGTATTTAATATTTAATATACTGAGGGGTGTATATTTTACTCTTTTCTTATAAAATCACGAAAATACATTTCACTTGAACGGAATCATCATACTGTACTTTGTTTGTAAATGCACCTGTTTCCGTTTATGGTGCGAGAAACGGGACTTGAACCCGTACGGTGTGAACCACACGCCCCTCAAACGTGCGCGTCTGCCAGTTCCGCCACTCTCGCGAATCATTATTAGACAACAGATAGATTATACAATAAAAACTTATTTTTGTCAATAGTTTTTTTAAATTTATTTTTCAGCTAATATTTTTTGCGGTAAATTATGGTTTTACGTTATTTATCTATCCGCATACCGGCACAGTATAACGCTGCGCCGGTTATTATTAGATTAAAAAACATGCAACTTATTAAATTCTGCGTAAAAGCGCAAAAACCGCGCCGAAACTTAATTGTCAAATTAAATTTTTAAGGTATTCGTATCCTTTTTCTATTCCGTAAATACAGTCCTCAGATCCCTCAAACTCAATTGAAAGATACCCGTCATAACCGGCTCTCTTAAGAATTTCAACGCATTTTCTGACATCGACATCGCCTTCTCCGAGTATAGCGCCCTTGAAGTAATTGCACCCACGTGTCTGACCGTAGCCCGGAAGCGGAACAGCGGATTTATACATATCCTTCGCGTGAGCATGTACCGCATACGGCGCCAGACGCGACACCGCCGTTACGTTGTCCTCATCCACACATACAAAATTTCCGATATCAACAAGGATTCCGAAGTTATCATGTGCAACCGCGTTGAACAGTCTTTCTACCCTGTCACTGTCCTGCGCCACGAATCCGTGATTTTCAACACAGGTTTTAATGCCGAAATTTGCGGCATATTCGGTGACCTTTCTTGCGTTTTCCGCAATTGTGGGAAGCATCATGTCAAAGCTGCGGCTTTTTCCGGTTTTTCCGGTCGAATAACAGGCGTCATGCCGCATTACATGACATCCAAGTATGGAAGCAACCTCCACCTGACCCTTAAGTCTTTCAACCTCCGCAAGGCTTTCTTCCCGGGTCTCACGCCAGAGATTTGCCCCGATAGTATACGCGTTTATTGACATTCCGAGTCTGTCCGCTTCACTTTTAAGTTTCGAAGCAAAATCTTTCTGCTCCGAAAGGCTGCCGCCCGGCATGTCGAGAAACTCTATGGCGTCAAAACCCATGCGGTTAGCTTTTGAAATCGTATCAAAAAGCGAAAGCTTTCCGCTGTTGACATACTGATAAAAAGAATATGCGCTTACCGATATTTTCATAATAAAATTCCCTCTCTGATTTTTTATGTGTCATTGTAATTTTATCATCAAGAAAACTGTTTGTCAATATAAATTGATAAATTGGGCAAAAAATTTGTAAATATGTTACATAAAATATCCGATAAAATTAAATTCTTAAAATATTAAATTTTATCTTGAAATCAGGCAGAAAAAATGTTAAAATAGCTTCAGCTAAACTCATTCTTATACTTTACGGAGGCATTGATTATGAACCTGTTGGGTAAAGCTATGGATAAAAATTTTTGGAATGAAGTAAGAACCAAAGAATGTTTTTCCGTATATCGGGAAGAACTGTTGAAAATGTGGGACGAAAAATGTGAAAACAAAGAAATATCGCAGATGACTTACAGCGATTTCAAGCTGTTCTGGACAACCGGAGACCGCAGTATTTACGAATCAAAATACTTTTTCCGACGTCATGTCATGGACTGCTCTGCCCTGCTTTCTTTGATATATCCTGAGGAAGAAAAGTATTTAATTAAACTTATGGATGTGATATACGCCATTTGCGATGAATACACATGGTGTCTTCCCGCTCATCAGGGTAAACTTGAACCTAACAACAACACAAAAATCGACCTTTTCGCGTCAGAAACCGCCTTTGCGCTCGCGGAAATATATACTATGCTCCACGACAGGTTGGAACCTTTGATAATAAATCGGATTTTGGCGGAAACCGAACGCAGGATAGTTATACCCTTCACGTCAGTTTGTCCGTATGATTTCTGGGAAACCGGCAATACCAACTGGACGGCGGTCTGCATGGGGTCGGTGGCATGTACTTTCATGCTCCTGTATCCCGAACTTGTACATTCTGTCAAACCGAGATTCGGCAAAGCCATGGATTGTTTCCTTTCCGGATTCAAAGACGACGGCATTTGTCTTGAAGGATGTTCATATTGGCATTACGGATTCGGTTTTTTCGCGGTTTATGCGGATATGATAAGAAAATTCACAGGCGGAGATACAGACTATTTTAAGAGTGATAAAGTCAGAACCATATCGACATTTATACAGAAGATGTTCCTCTCCGAAAACTCCTCGGTCAGCTTTGCCGACGGAAGCCGCAGTCTGTTTTATCAGCTTGGACTTATACATTACCTTAAAAACGAATACACGGATGATATTGTAGTATATGATAAGAAATACTCATATAACTACGACCACTGCGGGCGCTTTTGCCTGCACCTCCGTTCGGCTCTCTGGTTTAATGAGGAATATTACAACACCCCCTCTCCAGACAACTTATCATCCGAATACTACGCCCCCGACTCACAATGGCTCATTAAACGCACAGAATCCTACGGATTCGCGGCAAAAGGCGGAAACAACGCCGAGCCTCACAACCACAACGACGTAGGCTCGTTCATTTTCGCCAAAAACGGAAGACAGGTG
>CASEEB010000163.1 GCA_949286815.1 uncultured Eubacteriales bacterium
GGGAAATTTTCGTCTCTTACCGTAATAACATATTCACTTGATGTATTTTCGGAATTGCAGGGTGATACTAATATAAGACTTATTTTGTGCGGTGGCGAGTATTTAACAGATGAAAGGGCATTTTTCGGACCTCTCACAGAAGGTATACTTGACAATATTTCGATAAACAAAATGTTTTTGTGTCCGTCAGCAATATCACTTAAATTTGGTATTTGTGATTGGCATAATGAGATGTTTGCAATTCAAAAGAAAATGAAAGAACGCTCTGATAGTATTTATGTTATAGCCGACAGCAGTAAGTTTGAAACAAAAGCACTTATGAAAATTGATGATGCGAAGATTTGCCGATGTTTTATAACAGACAATGAATTGCCATCAGGTATAAGAGAGCTATATGCTGAAAACGGATTGAATATTATTACAGATTGAGGTTGAAATTATGGAACACAAAAAAATCGTAAGAAACATGTCGGCTCTTTTTGCATTTACATATATGATAAGTTATATGACAAGGATAAATTTTGGAGCTGTCATATCTGAAATGGTAAGAGATACAGGTTACACACGTGCAGCTTTGGCAGCGGCAATAACATGCAGTTCCGTAACGTATGGTTTCGGTCAGCTCATAAGTGGATTTTGCGGCGACAGGCTCAGACCGAAATTTTTGTGTCTCTGCGGACTTATAACCACCGGAATTGTCAATATTCTTATTCCATTATGCGGCTCTACAGTAATTATGACGATACTTTGGGGTGTAAATGGACTTGCACAGGCATTTGTGTGGCCACCTATTGTAAAACTGATGACGGAACTAATGACAGAGGAAGAATATAAACATGCAACGGTTGTGGTATCGTGGGGAAGCTCGGTCGGAACCATTATTATGTATCTGATTGCACCTGTGTTTATAACTTTTGTGAACTGGCAGAGCATATTTTGGGTATGCGGTTTTATGGGAATAGGTGCGGCAGTGTTGTGGAATAGAAAATGTATTGATGTTCCGGTAAGTCACATTGCCGGTGATGATGCTAAGAAAATGTCCGGGGGAGGATTTTCAGCGCTTCTTTTGTTTGTGATGATAGCTATAGTCCTCCAGGGGATGCTTCGTGACGGAGTGACAACATGGATGCCGTCACTCATTGCAGACACCTACCATATGTCAAACTCTGTGTCGATTTTGACCGGAGTGGCTTTGCCGCTTTTCGGAATAATCTGCTTTCGTGCGGCAGAGGGATTATATCGGCTCTCACCGGATAATCCTGTTAAATGTGCCGGGATGATTTTTGGATTAGGAACAATTTCCGCGGTGATTCTCTATGTGACATCCGGTAGAAATGCAGCGCTCACAGTATTCTGCGCTGCTTTACTTACAGGATGTATGCATGGTGTTAATTTGTTGCTCATATGTATGGTGCCGCCGTATTACAAAAATCGAGGCGGGGTATCGACAATTTCGGGATTGCTCAATTCTTGTACATATATAGGCAGTTCAATATCAACATATGGTATTGCAGCAGTAGCGGACAGATTTGGTTGGCAAATAACGGTATTTGCATGGATTATCATTGCTGCTGCAGGGTGCATTATATGCTTTGCATGCGTTCGACCATGGAAAAAATTTGTTTATAACAAAAAATAAGCACATAAGAAAGTTATCTTTGAGAGGTATCAGAATGGCAGTGATTTTCGATACATTATATAAGATATTATAACAACAAAACGGATTTGCCATGTCAGTAAAAACGTATAAGTTTTATATGTTTGAAGTGTGGTTAAATATTATTAGTATGGAGTGTGTTAGTATGGGATTTTTCAACTATTCAAAACCGGGGCCGGGGATAGATAAGAATGCGCCTAAAAAAAGGGAGTAGCATTATATTTGGAGCTGTTTTTCAGAAAATTCTGGGAACTAATCCGAATCAATGTATTATAGCAACTTCCAAAATAGCAGTCACCCTTGACAACTACAGCAAAAAGTGGTACAATATGTCGCAGGGAGATGAGAAAAATGGGCAAAATGCTGCACAAGGCGAGGCAGAAAGCAGCTGCTGAACGACGAGGACAAACAATACATATCACGCCGCAGGCATAGAGCTGCGGTATCTGCCGCCGTACAGCCCCGATATGAATCCGATTGAGATGCTGTGGTCGAAGGTAAAGGCGCTATTGCGCAAATGGGAGTGCCGGACTGCCGAACTCTTGCCTAAAACAGTCTCCTGCGCGCTTTTGTGCGTCAGTCAACGGGATTGTGTCGGCTGGTTTAAGGTCGAAGGATATTGCCTGTAATTTTGGGGATTGCTATAAACGCGTTAACTCTGCAAAGAACACTAAAATGATTTCAGAACTACTGTAAGCACACCGTGCAAACAAGATAAAGACATCTTCTTTTAGGAAAAGGACGTTCGCTCGTTAACAGTTATCAAAATAAGAAAGCATAACCCGCCGTCCGAACAGCGGGTTATGCTTTTCTTTTCTTTTTTGTCTGAATTTCGCCGGAAACCGTCAGATCGCGCGATCCAATTCGTTCAGCATTCTGCGGACGGTTTCATCAGGCAGCTTTTCGACATCGACAGGCGTTATCAGCGCACGTCCGTACCGGTCGGAAAGAAACTGCATGCCGTTGTAATACGCCACAACATGCAACGGAATCCAAAGCTGACCGTTTTCAATATAGGGTGCGACCGGCACAATCACCGTGTCAATCCCCATGGCGACATGATCCGACCCACTTGTAAAAACCAGGGTGGTCTTCCCGCGGCTGACCGTAGCAGTGGTTCCATCCGCGGAAACGGAAACGCTGAAACCCTCCACATGTGCCAGTGCGCCGGCAGGAACAAAGAAACGGTTGCGTGTCAGCTGAGCCGCTACCCCCGTATCCGCCAGATCAATGGGGCTGACTGACTTGCCGGATACCATGTAGGATTTTCCGGCAACAAAACCTGCACCGCCCGCAAGACAGGTATTCAGGTTTTCAGAAAGCGTAGTGGTTCCCTTTTTTTGGCGATATGCATAGTTGAAACGCCCATTCGGCGCGGCATCTCCACGATCTAAAAACGACATGACCTGACCGTCAGAAACAGAGTTATCCGCCCATTTGAAATCAAAGTCCCCTTCCAATCCGCAAAGCGATGCCGCAACCCTGACGATCAGAAAACGTCCTTCTACGGTCAATTCCGCTTCACCGATCTGCTGCATCTCCCAGGTATCCGAGCGGAACGCATGTACAGACACTTTGC
Organism: uncultured Eubacteriales bacterium; assembly: GCA_949286815.1. GTDB lineage: Bacteria > Bacillota > Clostridia > Oscillospirales > CAG-272 > SVTX01. Next base: position 3,237 of record CASEEB010000163.1, read on the forward strand.
CTTTTCCGTTTATGACAGCACTGCTGTCCCTGCCGATCACAAAATCGTAACCAGCCCACCCGGTTTTACTGTTGCAGTCGCTGTCAAGGAACAGGTTCATCCATTCGCTTCCCTCCGGTGCAGTAATCTCCTCCCGGCACTCCACCATAAACCAAACGCTATCCCCGTTGCGCGATACCTTGGCACGCAAAATGTCATTGCGCCCCGTGCTGTTCCGGTAATAATTGAATCCGCCAAAACCGATTGAATCCCGGTGCATGGTATCTCCCGATGTATCG
>CASEEB010000164.1 GCA_949286815.1 uncultured Eubacteriales bacterium
TGTCCTTATCAAAGATTTGCCGAAGCGTATTATTTTGTTGTCGGATACATTAGAAGTACCGACGCTTGACAATCTTTGGAATTATCTGAATCATTTCTATGATAAAATTTCTCCTGACTTAAAAGAGCAATTTTCCTTTGAGGATTTGGCAGGTATATACACCGAAAACGGAATAACAAAACTTTTTGCTGAGTGTATTCGTTATGTGGATATAAACGGATTAAAGATTTTGCCCAAAGGAAAATACCTCTGCGCCAACTGCCCCGAAGAAAACAGGGAGCAAACGCTGCAAGAGTTATTACACATAGCTAAAAAAAATTACGGTGTAGAGCCGAAATTCACGGTACAACTCATTGTTATATCAGGTATCTTGCAATGGAACTATGAAGTACAGATATATGTTGATAATAAAATAAATTAAATAATAAAATTTTTGATTTGCGCGTAACATGAAAATAGCTGCGCAACTTTCAAGCGCATTTACCGCCGACAGGGTTTTGCTGACTGTCAAGGCATCCGGTAATCACCGGCGACCGATTTAAATTAACCGGACTCTTGCCAGAAAACCGAAATAGGGTAAGCTAATGAATCAAACCGCAGGTTATATCAGTTAAATGGTCATATTGCCGTTGTGGCTGAAAGCCGACAAATATCTTCCGATTGCAAGCAATTCAAAAACCGCGACTAAAAGCCGACAATTGATTTACGGAAACCGAAAAGCGGTACGGTATGGCAAAAAGCCACGCCGTACCGCCGGGTACAATTGTTTTTTTAAATATGAGGTTATTAATTTCACGGTTTTTTATTCACGTATTTTTCGAACTGCACGATTTGATATTTTTACGCGCATTATTCAAAATTGACATTTGTCACGCCGAACCTTCTGAGAATCGTCATGTAGTGATTTTTTGCCGCCCCCTTGCGTTGCTTATACTTGGATGACAGTATGTTCTGGCCGTTTCCGTCCCTTATTACATCTTCAGTCATGAAAGAAACTCCTTTCCAGCCGTCGTAGACATATCCGAAATCAAATTTTCTGGAGGCAACCACGAGGTCTATCATCCTTGAATCCTCCTCGGAGGACGCGTACTTGTATTTGAGCGCAACGTCGTAGTATTGCGGCAAGAACTGTTTGTGCGTCTCGGCGCAAAGCGCTTCCGTCACTATACCTGTTTTTTCAAGCCGGTCTCCGGCGGACAGCTTGGTGACAAGCATAGCGCTGTGACACCCGTCGACCATAGTGTAATATTCTTCCTGATTTGAATCATAAAGAGGGTAAGGGACTATGCCGTATTCATGCTCATAATCGGTCAGTTCTTTTACCGCGTTGTGCAGATTTGCGGATGTAAACAAAGCTTTATATGAGGTAAATATGGGTACCGCGTTTCCGGGCTCTATATCACTGAGCACGCCCTCGGCGTCATTGCACAGTTCAATGACCTTATCCATTATGTCCGTCAGCTTGTCGGGGTTTGCGTAATAGGTATATTCAAGCTCGCCAGCAGCGTTTTTGCCGAATATCGGGTTGTCAAACGCCCAGAGAAAGACGTTTATATTGGATTTTCTGTCCAGCACAAGTCCGTAAAAATCATTTTCATCTCTTTCATTGTTTCCGTTGGAGTCAGTGTATATATCGGCAATCGCGGAATACATGTAATCATATGTCCACTCCATGTTGTCCACCGTCTCATACAGATTGCCTATATGCGTATAATTTTTTATTGAGTCCTTGTCATAAAACATGCAATAAGTTCTTGATACAGCGGATACGGCGTAGTCCCCGATGGCTATGTAACAGGTGTCGTTTACGGTCAGATCGTCAATGGTGCACGACGACCACCATGGTTTTTCAAAATCCACATACGGGACCTCGCTCCAGGAAAGCAATACGTCGTTTATAACAAGACCGCCCGCGCTTACCGCATGATACATCACAAGGTCAATTGAATCGGCGTCACCCGCCCTCACCTGTGTCTGTACATACGCAAACGCCTCATCGTAGGTTGTTCTGTCGTTACTTACGATTTCAATATTGAACCGCTCCTCTACGGTACGGTCGCGCGCGTACGCGGTGTCCTCGATCAGATTTCCGGTATCGCCCTTTTCCACGTCTACGTAGTCGATAGTGTCATCCGCAGTAACCACGATAAACTGTTCTTTCCCGAAGTCGCGTTCGGGCAGGTCGTCGGACAGGTCCGCCGTGGCGTTTTCGGATTCTTCCGTTTTGTCGCCTTTTGAAGAAAATTCAGGGCTTTCCTCGGGTTCATTTCCTCCGGGGTCGGAACAGCCTGTAAGCATACAAGACGATAATATCAACAGAGACAGCGCCGCGCATAACAGCTTTAGGACAAGTTTTTTCATTTGTCGCCTCCGATTTTTGCATTTTTACAAAAAATTGCCGAAAATAATTTTTTTGTTTGTATAATGCTACTATATAATTTTCATTAATTCTTGCAATAGTGGTTTCTTGTGTGTTAATTTTTTGTAAATTTGCAAAAAACAAAAACGCCGCGGCGGTAAAATAAGCTCCCGGAAATATCAGAATTTAAAAGCTTATTTCAACCGGCGACGTATTCGGTTTTAATTTGACCCGATGCGACGGAGTCTCAGCCGCGGGCGGCTTGCCGCCCCGAAACGGCGCACATTACCGAACCCAAAGTATACATCGTCTTTCCTACCCGTTTGGTAAATCTTTTCATCTTTGCCTGTTTAGTGTTCATTGCAATACCAAGCACCCCGGCAACCGCCGCAATTGCCGCTCCCGAGATAATCCATATTTTTTTTGCCATCATAATTTTTCTCCTTTTCCGCGCAAATTGTTCGGATTATTGTAATTGTCATCTTAATTATTTCCACATCAGACGCGATTTATACAAAAGCCTCAACTTGCCATTGAGCTTTATCAAA
>CASEEB010000165.1 GCA_949286815.1 uncultured Eubacteriales bacterium
TTAATAATATCTTCAACAGAGCCTTGTGCAATAATGTTTCCGCCGTTCACTCCGGCGTTAGGCCCGATATCGACGATATAATCCGCATTTCTTATGGTCTCTTCATCGTGTTCTACTACGATAAGCGAGTTACCCATATTGCGGAGTTTAAGCAAAGTTTTAATCAATCTGTCGTTATCTCTCTGGTGTAAACCGATTGAAGGTTCATCAAGTACGTATAAAACGCCTGATAATCCGCTTCCGATTTGAGTCGCAAGTCTTATTCTCTGTGCTTCGCCGCCGGATAAGGTTCCGGAGGTGCGCGCAAGGTTCAGATAATTCAAACCCACATCGCATAAAAACTTAAGCCTTGCGCGCACCTCATCAAGAATTTGTTTCCCAATTTTCATCTGGAAATCGCTCAATGTGAGGTACAAATCCGTTACAAATTCATACGCCTTATCAACAGGCATGAGGCAAAATTCATAAATATTTTTGCCGTTTATTCTGACCGCAAGTGGAAACGGTTTCAACCTTGCGCCGCCGCACTTTTCGCAGGGAGTTGTGACCATATATTTTTCAATCTCGGCTTTCCAGTATTCGCTGTCAACATTATAATGTTTCATCAAAAACGGAATAACACCAATATATTTTTGTAGTGTATTTTTATACCTATGGCCTCCAAACTCCCTGATTCGCATCGGAATCCGCTCGTCCGAGCCATAAAGAATAATACTCTGATGCTCCGGCGGCAAATTCTTGAACGGAATGTCATAATCAATATTGTAAGCGCTTTGCACTGCTTTTAAGACATCCTCATAGTAACCCGTGGAGGACTTGCTCCAGGGATAAATTGCTCCTTCATTAATACTTTTGTTTCTGTCAGGAACAACCAAATCCGGTTCTATTTTAAAGTCTACGCCGATTCCGCCGCACTTGTCGCAGGCGCCATAGGGTGCATTGAATGAAAAAATACGCGGTGTAAGCTCTTCAAAGCTCAGGTTACAGTCAGGGCAGGCAAGTTTTTCGCTGTAAATAATTTCTTCACTTTCTGACTTATTATTTGAAGTCCCACCTTCATTCGATATACATTTACCCCCACCGATAATATCAATATTCGTAACTCCATCCGCTTTTTTGAGCGCAATCTGGACGCTGTCTGCGATTCTAGAACGGGCTTCCGGTTTTACCACAACCCTGTCAATTACGACTGAGATTGTATGCGCTTTTGTTTTGGCAAGCTTAATCTCATCCTCATCAAGGTTATAAACTTCGCCGTCAACTTTTACCCTCACAAAGCCTTCTTGTCTCAATTCTTCAAACAAAGACTGAAACTCGCCTTTTTTACCCTTGGCAATCGGGGCAAGAATTTGGATTTTTGTTCCCACATCGAGTTTAAGAATACTGTTTACAATCTCATCAATAGTCTGCGGCTTGATTGGTTTTCCGCATTTCGGACAATACGGAGTTCCGACTCTTGCGTACAAAAGTCTTAAATAATCGTAGATTTCCGTAACAGTACCGACAGTTGAGCGCGGATTATTGCTTGTTGATTTCTGATCAATAGAAATCGCAGGTGTAAGCCCGTCAATATAGTCTACATCCGGCTTGTCCATCTGTCCCAAAAATTGGCGTGCGTATGTTGAGAGGCTTTCTATATAACGCCTCTGACCTTCCGCAAAAATTGTATCAAACGCAAGAGAGCTTTTGCCCGAGCCTGAAACTCCCGTAAACACAACTAGTTCATTTTTGGGAACTTCTAACGATACGTTTTTCAGGTTATGTTCTCTCGCACCCTTAATCGTAATTTTGTCTGACATACCCAAATTATACACTAATAATTTTTTGTAAACCACAGGCACGGTAAAATGTAAAAACTTGACGCTCATTTAAAAAGGCGCTACAATCTGAATTATGTGTAGAATCGGGGCAATAAAATCAAAGAAAAAGCTGCATCCTTCTTATGCTTTGAAACTAATGAGGAGCCAGCAGGAAGGCCATGACGATTCCGGTTT
>CASEEB010000166.1 GCA_949286815.1 uncultured Eubacteriales bacterium
TGCACTTCTTTCGCTCCGTTTTCATACAGAAAATCGACCGTTTCTTTAAGCTGCGTTCCCCTTACTATGGAATCGTCCACAAACAAAAGGTTTTTCCCGTCTATAAGTTCCTTGACAGGCACCTGCTTCATCTTGGCTATCTTGTTTCTCTCGGATTGATTGGACGGAGTAAAGCTTCTCGGCCAGGTAGGGGTATATTTTATAAACGGTCTGGCAAATGGCACATGGCTCTCATTCGCGTACCCTATCGCGTGAGGAGTGCCGGAATCCGGAACACCGCCAACATAGTCGAGGTTTTCCGCGTTTTTTTTCTTTTTGTCATTCTGCGCCATTATCTGCCCGTTTCTGTAGCGCATTACTTCAACGTTAACACCCTCATATGACGATGTGGGATAACCGTAATAGCTCCACAAAAATGAGCATATTCTCATTTCTTTTCCGGGAGGCGAGAGCTGTTTTAAGCTGTCTGACGTAAACTCGACTATCTCTCCCGGTCCCAGTTCCTTTTCCTTTTCATAACCGAGCTTTTCATAAGCGAAAGACTCAAACGACACACAATACCCGTCGTCATTCCTGCCTATCAGAACGGGAAGTCTGCCCAGCCTGTCCCTTGCCGCGATAATTGCCCCGTCGTTTTTGAGTATTAAAATCGAGGCGGTTCCCTCAATTACGCTCTGAGCGAACTTTATCCCCTCGGCAAAACTGTCTTTCTGATTTATAAGCGACGCCACAAGCTCTGTCGAGTTCACCTTGCCTCCGGTCATTACACCGAAATGCCCTCCGTTTGTAAGCAGGAATTTTTTGATAAGTTCCTCAGAGTTATTGACAATACCGATTATACAGATAGCATAAATGCCTATATTGGAACGGATAAGCAACGGCTGAGGATCAGTATCGCTAATACAGCCTATCGCCGAATTTCCCTTCATTTCTTCAAAAACCTTGTCGAATTTTGTTCTGAAAGGCGAGTTTTCAATATTGTGAATATCCCTTTGAAGTCCGATTTTTTCGTCATACGCCGCCATACCTCCGCGCCGTGTTCCCAGATGTGAATGATAGTCGGTCCCGAAAAACACATCGGATATCGCGTCATGCTTACATGCCGCGCCAAAAAATCCTCCCATATAATCTATATACCTTTCTTACGCTGATTTTTTCAAAGGCGCCGCGCGCCATTTTAAGCGTGTATGCCTTTAAGTTAATAATTTTATTATTCGCCGAATACACGTCTCATCATTTCCTGATAAGCGCCCTCAACATTTCCGAGATCTCTGCGGAAGCGGTCTTTATCAAGCTTTTCATGAGTTTTACTGTCCCAGAAGCGGCAGGTATCGGGAGAGATCTCGTCCGCAAGAATTATCTTACCGTCCTTAGTCTTTCCGAACTCAATCTTGAAGTCCACAAGGTCAACACCTATGCCCTTGAAATATTCTTTGAGATAATTGTTGATTCTGAAAGTGTAGTCGGTTATGGTCTCAATGTCCTCTTTGGTCGCCCAGCCGCAGGCGATAATATGATACTCGTTTACCATCGGGTCATGCAGGTCATCGTTTTTCAGGCAAAACTCAAGTGTGGGGCAAAGCAACGGCGTACCCTCTTCAACCCCGAATCTCTTTGAGAAAGAACCCGCCGCGATATTTCTTACTATTACCTCAAGAGGAACTATAGAAACCTTTCTGACAACAGCCTCTCTGTCATTTATCTCTTCCACAAAGTGAGTCGGTATGCCGGCTTCCGCCTCAAGCTTTTCCATAAGATAATTTGACATTTTGTTGTTGACTACGCCTTTTCCGCTGATGCTTCCCTTTTTAGCTCCGTCAAACGCGGTAGCGTCGTCCTTATATGATACAATGCAAAAGTCTTCATTCTCTGTCGCGAACACCTTTTTGGCTTTTCCCTCATATAACTGTTCTCTTTTTTCCATGATTTATTATTCCTTTCAGTTTATTTATATCCATTATTATAAAATCATTCGGCCCTGCTGTATTTTTCGGAAATTTCCCTGTCCTTTTTCAATATCTTTTCCTCGCCCGCGGCTCTCTTTTCTTTAAGCAGGTCTGAAAGCCTGGTATCGTTTACCGCAAGAATCTGCACGGCAAGCAAAGCGGCATTGGCGGCTCCGTCAATCGCCACGGTCGCGACAGGCATTCCGGACGGCATCTGAACCGTCGAGAGCAGCGCGTCAAGACCGTCCAATGTCGAGGATTTAACCGGAATTCCGATGACAGGCAGCGTAGTATTTGCCGCCATAGCCCCCGCAAGATGCGCGGCCTTTCCCGCCGCGGCAATTATTACACCGAATCCGTTGTCAGCGGCGCCCGCGGCGAAATCTCTCGCCGCCGACGGTGTTCTGTGCGCCGAAAGCACACGCACCTCAAACGGCACGCCATATTCTTCGAGCACTCCGAAAGCTTTTTCAATCACAGGCAGATCGCTGTCACTCCCCATTACTATTCCGACTTTTTTCATATAAACCCTCCCATGCCGCTACAGGCGGCGCAAACAAAATATAAAATTCCACTTCCGGCGGCGAACCCGCGAAGAAATTTATTTCAAAATTCCAAGCAAAACCGTACAAAATGAGCAAAAAGCCGCGCAGAAAGACACAGCCTTAACCACACGGCAATATTATAAATTAAACACTGCAAAAAAACAACCGGGTGCCGACAAAGCCCGTCCGCCCTGAAGCTTATCTGTATAAATTTTCATGGCGATTTC
>CASEEB010000167.1 GCA_949286815.1 uncultured Eubacteriales bacterium
TTATCCAATTTCATCACATCTGAATTGTGCATTATTTTTACTAAATAATATTGACAATCGGATGATTTTATGATATAATCATGATGTCATCAAATCATGACAAAATAATTTTGTAAACAAATCTTATCTCGGTTTTATTTCCGTATAAAGTACGTTCTGTACTCTAAACACGGAAGAAACAACCTGATTTCAGGTTAAAAAACAAAGGAGTTAAAAACACTACATGGAAGAGATTATTATCGTCAAAGGGTTGACCAAAACCTTCACTTTGTCAGCCAAACAGCAAAAAATCGAAAAAACCAACGTAAAAGTCAGAACAGCGGTAAATAACCTTTCGTTTTCGGCTTACAAAGGCGAAATCTTTGGTCTGCTGGGTCCGAACGGCGCCGGAAAAACCACGACGCTGAGAATGCTTGCCACTCTCATAAAACCGGATTCCGGAGACGCGCTTATCGACGGGTACAGCATTGTAAATCAGAGCGGGGAGGTGCGCTCAAGGATAGGATTTCTGACAAGCGAGCTGAAACTTGAGGAATTCTTCACACCGAATTATCTTTTCGACTTCTTCTCTTCCCTTCACGGAATTGATTCCGAGACAGCCGAGAAGAGAAAGAAAGAAATGTTCTCGCGCTTCGGAATAGACAAATTTGCCGAGGTTAAGGTGGCAGACCTCTCTACCGGTATGAAGCAGAAAACCTCTCTGTGCATATCCCTCGTCCACAATCCCGATGTAATTATTTTCGACGAGCCGACAAACGGTCTTGACGTTCTGACCGCCAAAGTGGTAACCGATTTTCTGGTCTCACTGAAAAACGAGGGGAAAACAATAATTGTTTCCACGCATATTTTCAGTCTGATAGAAAAACTTTGCGACCGTGTGGGCATTATCATCGACGGAGGAATGTTCGTGTGCGACACGCTTGAAAATGTTTGCCAGGGAAAACCGCTTGAGGACAGGTTTTTCGACATTTATTCGGATTACTGCAAAAGAGAGGACAAGGAAATATGAAAAGAAGCAGTGCGATTATCACAATTTTCAAAAAGGAACTGTACAGATTTTTCAAAGACCGCAGAACGGTTGTGGCAATACTTCTCCCCGGTATACTTATATACGTTATATACTCGGTTATGGGCGGCGCTTTCTCGGATCAGTTCGGTGTTGACAATGAGTTCAAACCCACCATCTATTCGGTAAACACCCCCGAATCAATAAAAACCTTGACTTCCTCGGCTGAAATTGAGCTTAAAGACGCGGACGCGGAACAGCAGGAAGATATCAAAACTCAGATTACGGACGAGGACTGCGATCTGCTTATCATTTTCCCCGAAGATTTTGACAAAAAGGTCGCGGAATACGACCCGGCAAGCGGAACCGAAGCGCCGGGAATTGAAATTTTCTATAACTCGGCATCAACAAACTCCACTACAGCATATACAATGATGACTTCCCTGCTTGATTCTTATGAATCGTCTATGACAAACAAATTTGACGTTAACCGGCAGACCGACGTCAAATTCGACCTTGCGTCGGAAAGAGATCTCACCAGCGCTATATTCTCAATGCTTATGCCTATGCTCCTCATTGTACTTCTCTTCTCCGGATGTCTGGCTGTGGCTCCCGAGTCAATCGCGGGTGAAAAAGAGCGCGGAACAATCGCTTCCATGCTTATAACTCCGGCAAAACGAAGCGACATAGCGATAGGAAAAATCCTCGCGCTTTCTCTGTTGGCACTTATCAGCGGCGCTTCAAGCACTCTCGGAATTATTCTTTCTTTCCCCAAGCTTATGGGAGGAGCCGTGGAACTGAACGGCGCGGTATATTCGGTTACCGATTATCTGCTGTTGGCGGTAGTCATACTTTCCACTGTATTGGTGCTTATAACGCTCACCTCAATAGTTTCGGCATTCGCCAAATCCGTAAAAGAGGCTAACGGTTATGTTACACCCATTATGATTATAGCAATGCTTGTAGGCGTTTCGGGAATGTTCGGAAACGGAGCGGTACAAAATCATATGTTATATGCAATCCCGCTTTATAACAGCGTTCAGTGCATGATAGGAATTTTCTCATTCGACATTAACCTCATAAACATTATAGTAACGGTAGCCGCAAACATCGTGCTTACGGCGTTGGGCGTTTTGGTTCTTACAAAGATGTTCAACAGCGAAAAAGTCATGTTTAACAAATAAAAGAAAATTAGGAGCTGAGTCCCTGTCATTCAATTTTTTCAGTGGAAGATTGTGTCTCCCCACTGAAAAAATCAAGAGGAATAACATCTTAATTCAGTTATATCCGGCGTAAAAACGGAAAATCAAAAAGTCCGCATTTTACGTCGGAAGTGAAAGGAGTATTGTATGAAAAGTGTAAAACCCGGAAGAGGTCCGTCCCTTATGGGAGGGATCATGGCTGTTTTTATGGCTTTATTCGGAATTTTCTGGATAATCATGGCATTTAACATGGGCGCGGGAGCGTTTTCGCTGTTTGGACTTATATTTGTCTTTGTCGCGATAACCGTAGCCGTTTTCAATTTCAAAAACGCGTTGGGAAAAAAGCGTTTTTCCAGCTTTGATATCACTGACAGCACGGAAGAACAGGACCCGCTTGACAAAAATATAAAAGACAAAGAGAACGAAAACAATGAGAAAAACGATGCGCAGAGTGAAAAAAAGTTCTGTCCTTATTGCGGAAACGCAATCGAAGAGGATTACACATACTGTGTTTTCTGCGGAAGAAAAATAAACTGATATTTTGAGTAAGTAAACATATTTTTATCAGACAAAAACGGGGTAGGTTCATGTCCAAAAACGAACCTACCCCGGCTTTTATCAAACCATTTTTCTGATAAAGCGAATTTTAGAAACAGGTATGGCGACTACAGAGGTTATTACTGTCTCAGGAATCATATAAAGCCCGTTATAGAAAACAGAATAAACAGCTATAAGTGACTTGCCGCTGAAAGAATCTAAAATAACATTTCCGATTTTATAAAAGCCTTCCTGGGAGAAAAACCATTTCGCCCACGCCCCGTAAAATATCATTCCGGAAATTATATGGGCTATATATCTCAAAGAAAGCGCAAAAATAACGCCAAGCATCAGGGACAGAGTCCTGTTTTTTATGCTGTTTCTGAAAATACCGCCAAAACCAAGAACGGTATAAGCGACAAAATAGTCAATGAAAATAATCCAGACCGCCGCCGTATATCCCATAAAATCATCCGAGGATGGCATAAAAAGCGGCATAATGCTTCCCGACGCTCCTTGCGTCAGAGAAATTGCAATTTGAATCACGGCATAACAAAAAGAAGTAAATATTCCCCATTTCACGCCGTACATATACGCGACCACAACAATCGGAAGCATACTCGCCACCGTAAATCCGCCGCCAAACGGCAGCTGCAGAAACGGAATATAAGCGCAGACCAAAGCCAGAACCGCCGATATCGCGAGCATCATCCCGGAAACT
>CASEEB010000168.1 GCA_949286815.1 uncultured Eubacteriales bacterium
CCCGGAGCGGTAATTGACGCCGGATTCTGGATGTCATTTGCCGCGACATTCGGTCTGATTGTATATATGCCGCTTGCGGGTTCAATTATAACAAAATTATTTTCGTTTACAAAAAAATTCAGAGTTTTACATAAGGCTTTATCTTATATAGCGGGATTGTTTTTCGCTGGCATTTGCGCACTGATACCTCTTTTGCTGGTTCTGTGTATATTTATTAAGGAAATATCGGTTTATTCAGTCTGGGCGTCCGCGGTACTGTCAATACCTACCGCCGGAGTGATACTGTTCTCGCTTATTCTGACAATTGCGTTCAATATTCCGTTTGTAAAAGAAATATGTGTGGATATTCTCAGAAAGACTTCGGGTTTTATGATTGACTTTTGCTCAAAAATATCCGATAAAGAAAACATCGTATATTCTCTCGACTATGATTTCACATATATTTTCGCAATTCTGCTCTCGGTTGCATTTGCCATAACCCTGATTTTGAAATTCAAACATAAGATTATCTCTTTGATTCCGGTCGCGTCGGTCGTTTTGATCTTTATTATTACAACAATATCATATAACAATATAAATTCCGGTAAAATCAACATTACATATCTGTCGCCCTCAAGTATAAGCGACATGATAGTAATGACAAACAACAGAGAATGTGTGATATTTGACATTTCAAACGGCAGCAAAAAATCGTACAACGCGGCAATCGAAGCGACAAAGGACTTTGGAGTCACGGAAATAAGCGCGGTAGTGCTGACGGATTTTCACACTGCTCATTCTCCGACACTCTCGGAGCTTTTCAAATCCGAGAAGGTAAAGCAGCTGTATATACCTTATCCGGATGACGCCGACAGTTACTATAACATGCTGTCAGTCCTCGAAAAAGCAAAAGAAAACAAGGTGGAGGTCTTTGTGTACGGCTTTTCCGAAACTCTTGAAATATTCGGAGACGCGAAAGTACAGATCTTACGCGGCAGTCTTGAACGCTCTGCCGTACCGGTAACGCTTATTGACGTCGCCTGCGGGGATGAAAGCTTAGTCTATGTTTCTTCGGCATACCCCGAAAGTCCGCTCGCGGAATTGGCTGAAAACAAAATCAAAACATCGGATTATCTTATTATAGGGGCAAGAGGACCTAAGCCAAAGGTACTTTATTCGGTCGAAAACAATAAAAACCTGCAAAGTATGGTAATATCTGATTACGAACAGGCAAGATTTCTGGATATTTCGGACATTCCAAAGGATTTTATTCTGACCGTAAATACCGAAAGAACCGATTTTATTATGTATAAAGAACGTAGGGAAACAAATGAATAAGTAAAAAATCATTTAACATTGTTTTTATATTTTTTGTTTGAGCAGGATATCACTTGTATTAAAAAAGGCGTCTCAGCTCTCCCTTGAGGAAAACTCTGAAACGCCTTTATGTTATGTCAATTTATTATCGGTAAGACTCATCCAAGTATTGTTTTTACTGAGGTCTGAGCGTATATTCTCGCCAGAAAATCATTCGGATGGTTTACATTATTGCCGGTCATATCGTAATATCTCTTCTTTTCAAGCAGTGCTCTGTGCATAGATGTCACGGGTATGACTCCTACGTTGTCATACTCTGAACAAAGTTCATATAACGCGTCCTGCTGCAGTTCCTGAGCGCAATAAAATCCCGCGACTCTTGAATGGGGAAGCATGGTCGCGACCGCGGCCACCTCGGCATCGGGACATCCTTCAAGAAACCGGTCGATTATTGTCTTGGTCTTCTTCGCGTAACCGTCGGGCGAGAGCCATCCGTCATTCATTCCGAATGCCAGAAACATAAGATCGGGGTGAATATCGACGGCGTTTTCCTTTACGGTTTCGATTGCCCAATCCGAGTTCATTCCGCCCACGGCGGTATTAATATATTTTATTTTATCGTTTTTAAAATACTTTTTAAATGATTCGACGACCATCTCGCACCAGCAGTCGGCATTTGGTTCGGAGCCGACTGTTTTACTTGAGCAAACTCCGGTTGTAATGCTGTCTCCGAAGAAAAGCACCGTAACCTCTTCGCCTTTTGAAGCCTTTTCGATAAACTTTCCGAATTTATCCGATTTTTTCGGCACGGGTCCCCACCATTTATCGGAATGGGTGTAGGTGACGTGCACCTGTCTTGAGAAAAATGTGGTTCCTTCTCCGTAGATTATGTATTTATGACCTTTTACCGCGGAACCGAAGAATGTTCCGGGAGCGGGATTCTCCGGATAATACTCGTCCTCGGTAAATACGGGTATGCGGCTGCCGTCAAGCCTTTTAAGCATACCGTCAGTCAACTCGTAATCACGTCCTTTTTCGTATTCGGTTTTCAAATCGTATGACATAACCGAAATTATTTCGTCCGGTCTGTACAGAAGCGGGACACTGTCTTCCGCCAAAAACATGACCGTCTCATTATAGATTTCATTTCCTTCCCATATCGGAAGCATATATGTGTCATGGTTGTATTTCTTATATTCGTACATTTCAAGTCCTCCCTGAACGGTTTAAATAATAACAAGACAATTATATATTAAAACCGAATCTATTTCAAGGGCTTTAAGAAAAAAATATAAAAAATAATCAAAATAGTGATTGACTTATGTGAAATTTTCTGATAAAATAAAGTAACCGTAATCGCAAATTATAAAGCTGTCAAAAAGCTGAGTTTGTATTTGTGATTCAGTCAATATATATAAAACAGGAGGTACATATGCAGTACAGAAATATACCGAAACTCGGCATCAAAGTATCCGCCTTCGGACTCGGATGCATGAGATTTCCGATGAAAACAACAGAGGACGGTAAAACAGAGGTTGATTATCCGCTTGCGGAAAGTATAATTCACCGCGCTGTTGACGGAGGGGTAAATTATCTGGATACGGCTTTTGTATACTCAAACGGTCAGAATGAGGATGTTGTGGGCAGAGCGCTTCAGGGCGGTTACAGGGAAAAAGTATACTTAGCGACAAAACTGCCTACATGGCAGTGCGAAAAAACGCAGGACATGTACGATTTGTTTGAAAAACAGTTAAAGGCTCTGCGCACCGACCACATTGATTTTTATCTGATTCACTCGCTTTCCGCGGATAAATGGGATAAAATGAAAGAAATAGGAGTGAGGGAATTTCTTGATGAGCTGAAAGCCAAAAAATTGATAAGGTACGCGTGCTTTTCTTTTCATGACAGCTATGAGGCTTTTGAACATATACTGAACGACTATGATTGGGATATGTGTCAGATACAGTTCAACATTCTTGACGTAAACAATCAGGCGGGACTCAAGGGTCTTAAGCTTGCCGGAAGTAAAAACATTCCTGTCGTGATAATGGAAGGCTTGCTGGGCGGAAAACTCGCCTCGGTGCCCGATACGGTTCAGGCGGTATACGACTCATATCCTGAAAAAAGGTCTGCCGCGGAATGGGCTTTCAGATGGCTCTGCAATTTTGACGAGGTCGCGACTGTACTCTCCGGGGTTACGGACCTTAATATGACAGAGGACAATCTCCGCATATTTGACAAGGCTTACGCCGGATGCATGTCCGATGAAGAACTGAAAATTATAGACAAGGCGAGGGATGAATATCAGAAACGGCTTAAGATAGGCTGTACCGGTTGCCGCTACTGTATGCCGTGTCCTCAGGGAGTAGATATTCCGGGTATATTTTCAATCTGGAACGACAGCTATAAATTCAACCGCCCGGAAGAGGGTAAACACAGATACGCCTCTCTCTCCGAGGCTAACCGCGCGAGTATGTGTGTCGGATGCGGCGCATGTCAGGCGGTATGTCCTCAGAATCTTTCCATTCCCGAAAAACTCAGGGAAGCGGAAACGGAACTTTTATAAATGAGATTTTTTACATACAACGATATTCCAGAAATAGCGGAAATTTTGCGCCTTAGATTTTCTTCTATGTCGGGCGGGCGCTGTATTGCGGCGATAGACGGACGCGCGGCGTCGGGAAAGACCACACTTGCGAATAAACTTTCGGCGGAACTCGATAACTGCACGGTATTTCATACCGACGACTATTTTCTCCCTCCCGAAATGAGAACAGAAGACAGGCTCAATGAACCCGGAGGAAATTTTGACCGCGAGAGATTTATGCGGGAAATCATAATTCCTCTTAAAAAAAATTCGGAAAACGTCATATTCCGCAAATTCATGTGCGGCAGTATGACTTATTCTCCGTATATTGACGTGTCACCCACCGGAATCGTCATTGTAGAGGGAGCATACTGTATGCATCCGGATATTCGGAAGTCCGGAATTTATTCTATTTCTATATTTTCTGACACTGACCGCGACATACAAATAAACAGGATAAAAGAACGCGACGGGGAAGACAAGCTCAAAGTATTTAAAGAAAAATGGATACCTCTTGAGGAAAAATATTTCCACGAATTCTCCATTCGGGAGAAAACCGATTACATATACAAAATATAATCAGCCCGTATTATTTTAATTATAAATTATAAGAGCTAAAACTTTTATAATTTTATAATATATAGCATTAATTGATGCGAAAGGAAGTACTGTTATGCTAAAACTTTACGATTTATCGATCGACTATATCAATGAACCGTCGCTCGTAAATACCGAAGGTCTCCGGTTTGGCTGGAAATTGGAATCAAGCAATACCGACGTGTATCAAAAAAGCTTCCGGGTAAAAATCTCGGATGCTCAAGGCACGGTTTTTGATTCGGGAATTGTTGAATCAAACAAGTGTTATGATGTTTCATTTGAAAACCTCATTCTGCCCTCACGTTCCGATTTTTCGGTGTCCGTGAGCGTCACGGACAATTACGGAGAAAACGCCGAAAGCAAAATAGACGTTTCTACCGGAATTCTGCCGGAAGAATGGGGAAGCGCCGAATGGATAAAGCCATCGACGCACCTTAGCGGTTGGGCTCCTTACATGAGGACAAAATTCACATGCGGAAAAGTTAAAAAAGCGGTTATGTACGCGAGCGGACTCGGCTGCGCGGAATATTATGTAAACGGTCTGAAAACCGACGATTATTACATAGACCCTCCCATGACAAACTATGAAAAAACCGTATTTTACCGCAGATATGACATTACAAATATGTTAAACGAGGGCGGAAACGCGGTCTGCGTCCTGCTTGGAGAAGGATTTTACTCTCAGAGCCGCGTATGGGGACACTACGGATTGGTATACGGAGATGTCTGCGCGAAAATCAGAATCGAAATTGAACTTACGGACGGCAATGTTAAAAATATAGTCACTGATACAAACAACTGGAAATACAAATACAGTCCGATAACGGTCAATAACTTATACGGCGGTGAGACCTATGACTGCAGACTGGAAACCGATAAATTTTCCGAATATGACGGAAGCGACGACGGATGGGGAAGCGTGATTGTTGACCAGACTCCGAAAGGAGTTCTCACTCCCTGTATAATGCCTCCCGTAAAAGTTATCCGTGAGCTTCCCGCGATAAGCGTAACCCCATGCAGCGGTCAAAACGACGGGGCATGGATATTTGATATCGGTGAAAACATGGCGGGAATTGCGGAATTTCATCTGCCCTGGTCTCCCAAAGGCGCCGTTTACGTATTCAGATATGCCGAAACGCTCAACCAGAACGGCGACCTCGATTTCCGTTCGATAGGCACCTTCGCGACGCAGTGTATACAGCAGGATATCTATATCTGCCGCGGCGACAAGGGCGGAGAGACATACAGACCGAGATTCTGCTATCACGGATACAGATTTGTGGAAGTCACCGGAATCCACGACTTTTCAAAGGGATACGGTACAATGCCGCAGGCGTCCCTTGTAAAGGGAATTCAGCTGTCCACAGATTTTGACGGCAAATCCTCATTCAGTACTTCTTACACGTATCTTGATAAAATACATAAGGTAATGGACAATACCTTCCGTTCAAATTTCCACGGATTCCCCGAAGACTGTCCCGCGCGCGAAAAATGCGGTTGGCTCGGAGACGCGGAGGTCGTTTGCAACTGGGGACTTTTGAATTACAATACCGTTGCCGCGTATGAAAAATATCTCAATGACATACGCACGACAACGGAAGTTTACGGAACCTGGCAGATGATTTCTCCCGGAAAGAGAGGCTGCGGGGAGGCTTCTCCGCTGTGGGGATGCGCCCAGATAATTCTTCCGTATTACATGTATAAATACTGCGGCGACAGAGAGGCTGTCATAAAGAATTTTGACCTTATGCAGCAATGGGTAGAGCATGAATGCAACCGCGCGGAGGATTATATAATTTCCGTAGGACTCGGAGACTGGGATCCCCCCGAATCGAACGAGGGAAAAAGACGTATGCCGGTACCTCACTCGTCAACCTTCATGTTTTATGAAATATGCGTGCTGATGGAGGAAATCTGCAAGGAGTTCGGAATGGGCGACCCTGATTATTACTCATCGCTTGCCGCGAAGATAAAGGAATCGGCAATCCGCCATTTTTACAATTCAGAGACTCACAGCTACGGATATTGGGGTTCGGACGGCGTTGCGCTGAAAACCGGTCTGTATCCGGACGGTGAAAAACAGGCTTTGCTTGACTCACTTATCAAAATGATGAAAAATGACGACTACGCAATGCCGACGGGCATATATGCCAATAAATACCTGGTTCCCGCGCTGCTTGAGGAGGGCAAAGGAGATATTGCCATCGCGTTTCTCTTTAACAAAAACCATCCCAGCTTTGCGACAATGCTTGATGATAACGCCACAACAATGTGGGAAGACCTCGATATGTCGTTTATCACGGATAAATCGCGCGGTGTAGCGTCATACAATCACCCGATGCACGGAGGCTTCCTCTATACCCTGATAACGCATTTCGCGGGCATCAGACCTCTTTGCGCGGCGTTTGAAAAATTTGAGTTCAATCCGTGCCATGTCAGCGGAGTAGACGATATAGACGCCTCGTTCAATACTCCCGCGGGACGTATCTCGGTATCGTTTAAAAAGAAAGCTGACGGATATGAATATACGCTTACGGTTCCGCCTACAACATCTTGCACGGTTAATCTCGGATTCGCGTCAGACATTGTAATAGACGGCAAGGCTTGTCAGAATCTTACAAAGCTCGGTTCCGGCGTTCACACCATAACCGCGAAATAAACAATAAAACAGACTTTACATTAAAATCCACGGGGCTGCAGTAAACATACTGCCGCCCCTATATTGCAATTTTGACGGAGGATCATGTAATGGATTTTTGCTTCAGTAATGTAAAAATAAATCGAGGCTTTTTAAAGGAAAAAAGCGACCTCAATCTCAACACAACGATATACGCGGTCTATGATAAATTCAAGGAAACCGGAAGATTTGACGCGTTTGACTGTAAATGGAAAGAGGGCTGCACTGATATACCTATGCCTCATTACTTTTGGGACAGCGACGTCGCTAAGTGGATTGAAGGCGCGTCGTATATAATAGCGAAACATCCCCGCAAAGACCTTGAGGAAATAATCGAAAAAGTAATAGACTCAATAGAAAAAACGCAATGGGATGACGGATATTTCAATATTTACTTTACAACCGTGGCTCCGGACAAAAGATTTTCGGACCGAAACTGTCATGAGTTGTACTGCGCCGGACATCTGATGGAGGCCGCGGTGGCATACTATTACGCCACCGGAAAGGACAGATTTTTAAGGCTCATGGAAAAATACGCGGAGCTTATCAATCGTGTGTTTGTAAAAGAACATAGCGCAAAGTTCGAAACACCGGGGCATGAGGAAATAGAGATTGCACTTATGCGCATGTACCACTGTACGGGCAAAAAACTTTACCTTGATATGTGCGGTCATTTTTTGTCGGCAAGAGGAAATAATGACAAAGACAAATCTATAATGGACGGTGTGTACGACAATTACAACCAATCCGACAGACCTGTGCGTGAACTTGAGTCCGCGGAGGGACATGCCGTGCGCGCTATGTACCTGTATACCGCAATGGCGGATTACGCCAAAGAGACGGGTGACGAAAAAATGTTCAAAGCCTGCCAAAGACTTTTTGACGATACGGTAAACGCGAAAATGTACATAACCGGGGGCATCGGGTCAACTCATATAGGAGAGGCCTTCACTATACCGTATGATCTGCCGAGCGAGACCGCGTATGCCGAGACCTGCGCGTCTATAGGCCTTATGTTTTTCGCTCAGAAAATGCTTGAAGCCGAACCGAAAGGAATATACGGAGATGTTGTGGAAAAAGCCATCTACAACGGTATGATCAGCGGGCTTTCCTTGGACGGCAAATCTTTCTTTTATGAAAATCCTCTGTCAATAGATACGGACAACCGAAAAAAATTCACCTGCACCGCCGCGTCTGAAAGATATCCCATGACTGTACGGGCAGAAGTCTTCAGTTGTTCATGCTGTCCCCCCAATCTGAACAGAGTGCTTGCTTCCTTTGAGCGTTTTATTTACCACACCGATAAAAACATATGGTTTGTTGATCAATACTGCGACAGCGAATATTCGGACGGAAATATAAAAATCACGCAAAAGACCGACTATCCGCTGAGCGGCAGTATATCCCTGAGTGTTGTCGGAGCAAAAGAGATCGCTCTGCGAATTCCCTCATGGTGCGGTAAATTTACGGTAAACGCGGATTACTGTGCAAAAGACGGCTACATATACATAAAAAATCCCCAAAATATAGAACTGCATCTGGATATGAAACCGGTCTTGTACACGGCAAACTCAAGTGTAAGCGACTGCGCAAACAAGGTTGCGCTCATGCTGGGACC
The DNA here is from genome assembly GCA_949286815.1 of uncultured Eubacteriales bacterium. Classification (GTDB taxonomy): domain Bacteria; phylum Bacillota; class Clostridia; order Oscillospirales; family CAG-272; genus SVTX01. The sequence goes on from CASEEB010000168.1 coordinate 8,776, forward strand.
TGTTGTATACTGCGCGGAGGGTGTAGACAATCATGTAAAGTTACATAGTATTTATCTGAGTAAAGACCTGAATGCCGAAGTAAAATACAGTAACGAGTTTATGCTCAATACAATAGAAACGGACGGCTATATCAGAAAAAGTTCAAAATCACTGTATGAGCCCTTGAACGAGGAATTTGAATTCCAAAGAATAAAGTTAGTCCCTTACTGCGCTTTCGCCAACAGGGGAGAAACCGACATGAAAGTGTGGTTGAATTACAGATAAATAAACAAAAATATTTGACTTGACCGTTGATAAAGCGTATTGACCCGAATGTTCGCCGTTTTCTTACGCTTTAAGAAATTTTGAAATGATTTTCGCTTTTACTATTGACAACCCGTCTTGTCAGGCGTTATAATATTAAGTGTGAAAAAATAAAGGCTCGGTATCTGTAATGAAAACCAATATAAAAATCAAAATACTGAATAATGACGCGAAAGTTCCGACATACGGCTCCGAATTTTCCGCGGGAGCCGATCTGTACGCGCTTACAGAGACTCCCGTAAGTATTGAGCCGGGAGAAACAAAGCTTATACATACCGGTCTTGCGATTGCCATTCCCGACGGTCTTGTAGGTCTGGTATTTGCGAGAAGCGGGCTTGCCACAAAACAGGGAATCGCCCCCGCGAACAAGGTGGGGGTAATCGACAGCGACTACAGGGGAGAGCTAATGGTTTCGCTTTACAATCAAAGCAAAGAAACCCGCATTGTCGAAAACGGCGACAGAATAGCCCAGATCTGTTTTATTCCGTATTATACCGCAATGTTCGAGCAAAGCGATTTTCTGCCCGAAACGGTCAGAGGCGAGGGTGGTTTCGGGTCAACCGGAACAAAGTAATAAATTATATAATTCAAACTAAAAAACCGTTATATTACGGTAAGGAAAGGATTGTATTATGGAAGAATTCAAGAATAATTTGTCAGGTCCGCTTATGGGAACAGACAATCTGGGCAGAACAACTGCCGACAACAGTACCGCGCCCGCCCCCAGAAAAGACAGACTCGTGGGACTTTTCTACTTTTTGTGGCTTGGCGAACACGGCAGACACAAGCCGTATGACATCTCAAAAATAACCGCCGCCGACCCTCAGGCGGGATATCATCCTGACAGTCCCGAATGGGGAGGAGTAGGCGTATATCACTATTGGGGCGAGCCTCTTTACGGATACTATTATTCAAACGACGAATGGGTAATCCGCAAGCACATGAAACTGATAATTCAGGCAGACATTGATTTTCTGTTTTTCGACACCACCAACGCGGCAACATATGACGAAAATGTAAAAATCGTCATGCGTGTGCTTGACGAATACAGACAGGACGGTTGGAAAATACCCAAAGTAATGTTTTATACAAATACAAAGTCGGGAGAGACGGTTCAGCACCTGTACGAAACCATTTATAAACCACAGTATTGCCCCGAGACCTGGTTTTATTTTGAAGGAAAACCGGTTATAATTGCGGTAAAGGAAGAATGTTCACCCGAAGCGCGGGAGTTTTTCAACATAAAGATGTCCCAGTGGCCTAATGAACCCGACAAACTCGGCGGCTGGCCGTGGATGGACTTCACAAGACCGCAGAGAGTTTTCGCAAATCTCAAGGGCGAACCCGAAGTCATCAATGTCTCGGTCGCTCAGCATCCTCAGCTGAGGTTTGGAGACAGCGTGCTTTACGGTGAAAAGGGAAATTGCGGAAGAGCATACCATAACGGTGAAAACGACCCCAATCCTGAGGCTTATAAATACGGATATAACTTTGCCGAACAATTTGACCGCGCAATTGAAGCCGATCCGCCAATAGTGCTTGTAACCGGATGGAACGAGTGGATTGCCGGACGTTGGGAGGGCATTCCCGAAAGACCCATTATGTTTGTAGACTGCGCAAACTATGAGTACAGCCGTGACATCGAAATGATGAAAGGCGGCTATTCGGATAACTTCTTTATGCAGCTGGTAGATTATGTCCGCAGATATAAGGGAGTCGGACAGAACAAAGTATACGGTACGGGTGAAGAAGCGGAGTTTGACAGCTTCTCGGACGGTGATTTTGCACGTAACGCCGAGGGTGCGGCGACCGTATACAAAAACTTCACTCAGAGAAACGCCATAACAAAGATAACTGTAAAGAGCGACGACCGAGACTTAACATTTAAAATCACCGCGAAGGATGATATAAAACAGGACAAGAGCGGAACATGGTTCAGGATATATATCAATACCGACGGCGGCAAGGATTACAGCTATATACTGAACAATACCCCCGACGACGGCGGCAAAACCACTCTTGCCAAGGTATCAGACTGCCTTGACGGCGAGGATATCGCGGAAGCCTCATACTCGGTTGAGGGCAATACCTTGACGGTAAAGGTCAAAAAGTCGGATTTGGGACTTGAGGACAGCTTTACGCTTTGGTTCAAGGTCGCGGACAGCACCGAAGAAATAAAAACTTTTGAAAACTTTTATGAACTCGGAGACGTCGCGCCTCTCGGCCGTCTGAATTACGTTTACAAAACAAAATAAGATAA
>CASEEB010000169.1 GCA_949286815.1 uncultured Eubacteriales bacterium
CAAACCCGCTTATACTTCCGAATATATCCGAAATCAGTTTTACCGCGGCGGCGCTGTCCGATTCCGGAGACCTGAAAAAAAACAATCTGCGGCAACGGTAGTTTTCGAACTCAAATAAATCGTCTTCCGAAGCCTTTTCCCATGCGGGAAGCTTCATTTGAGTGTCGCGGTGCATGACTATATCCACAATGTCGGCGCATACCGCGCTCGCGGTCGGCAGCTTGCCGGCTCCGGGTCCGTAGAACATAACCTCTCCTACCATGTCGGCCGAAACTAGAATTCCGTTAAACACATCGTTAATTCCCGAAAGCGGATTTGCCTGTGAGACAAGTCTTGGGCTGACCATGCAGAGAATTTTTCCGTCGATGACGGATGTATACCCTATCAGCTTTACGGCGTATCCCATTTTTTTGGCGATTGAAACGTCGTCAGACGTGATTTCCGTAATACCCTCCGTGTGTATTTTGGAAGGGTCGGCAAGCTTTCCGAATGACAGCGCGGCGAGAATTACGATCTTTCTTGCCGCGTCAATCCCTTCGATGTCCGCCGTGGGATTGGCTTCGGCATAACCCTTTTTCTTGGCGTCGTTCAATACGTCTTCAAACGCGGCGCCCTCGTTTTCCATTTTGGTAAGAATATAGTTTGTGGTTCCGTTCAGAATTCCGCTTATGTTTATTATTCGGTTGGAGGACAGGTCATTGAGGATGGGACGTATGATCGGAATTCCGCCTCCGACGCTTGCCTCAAAGAGATAGGCAACTTTATTTTTTACCGCGGTTTCAAGCAGTTCGGCACCGAAATTTGAAACCACTTCCTTGTTTGAGGTCACGACGCTTTTGCCGGCTTCAAGACACGCTTTGGAAAAGTCATACGCGGGGTGAGAGCCTCCCATCATTTCGGCGACAACAGTGACCTCGGGGTCGCGGAGAATGGTCTGAAAATCGTGTATCACAAGGTGCTCAAACGGACTTCCGGGGAAATCCCTGAGGTCGAGGATATATTTGATATTTATTTTTTCCCCTGTCTTCTCCTCGATTACAGCTTTGTTTTTTGTTATTACTTCGGCAACTCCTGAGCCTACCACTCCAAAGCCGAGAATAGCGATATTTGTCATGTACTGACCTCCGTGCAACTAACCTTTTACTTTTTTACCGACGGAAATTTTGCCTTCCGATGGTTTTATAAATCTATTAAATACACAAAAATGCATATATTTAGGGATATTAGCAATGATATTACAATATAATATAAAATCAATGCCCGAAAATTTGCTGTGCGGCACTCGGCAAGCAACTCTCACGCGTCATTTTTCCGAATATCGCATAATATATGTATTATAACATATTTTCCCGAAAATTGCAACTGTTACTATTGAAAAAAATTTAAATATATGGTAAAATGTATACAGCATACAGCGTAAAGAACTCAAAAAATAATACTTTCAGGCTATATTTGTATACAACTTACGCTGTATTTGTATACATCTTACGATGTATACCACGGTTTTGCATTTTACAAAATTTTCCGGAGTTTATAGTATAATGTATATGGCATAAAAACGGTTATCGGGAAAGTTTGTACGGACAACGGTGCGAGAGGCTTTAAAAAAGCGGAACCGTTTGACTGTAATTATATACTGATATTTACAAATAATTAAAGAAAAGGAGAACATTTATGGGTTCACTCGTCGGCAGCAAAAGGAATGTCAAGATATTTGTGCTCTATCTTATGCAGAATATAAATTATCCGCTTGATTATATTACCCTTAATGATATAGTCATGCAGAACGATTATGTAATGTATCTCGATTTCGCGGAGTGTTTCCACGAAATGCTCGACGGGGGGCTCATAGAGGAGTTCTGCAAGAACGACGACGGGGACCCCATGTATATGGTGACCGAAAAGGGACGAATTATCGCCACCGAGCTTCACAGTGAGGTGCTTTCGTCGTTGCTTGACAAAAGTCTTGAATGCGCGCTTCGATATCTTGATTTCAAGAAAAGAGGAGTTACTGCAAAATGCCGTATAGAGAAGCGCGATGACGGTATGTTTGACCTTATATGCGCGCTTACGGAAAGAGACAGGACGATTCTTGAAACAAAGGTTGTTGTGGATACGCTTAACCGCGCGCAGAGAATGGAGGATAATTTCAGAGACCACCCGGAGGTGGTATACAAGGGGGTGCTCTCTCTGCTTTCGGGAAATATTAACTTTATTTTTAACTGAAATACATTTGTTGTATTTATTTGGAATATTTGATGAGTGAACATCTTCAGAGAACTGTGGAAAATCGTCAAAAACAGGCGTCTATGAAAAACGTTAAAATTCTTGTGCAATTTTTACAACCAAATGTGATTATCCGGGAAAACGATTGACTAAAAACTGGTTTAGGAGGTGGCAATTTCAACAAACATTTTTTTGATATAATGTTTATGTTGTACATTGTAATGTCAAAAAAATACATAATTGTACAAAATATTAAATGACAATTTAGTAAAACGTGACAACATGATGCGGCATGTGTCGATTTTGACGAAGAATATGCGAAAAAAAAGTGTTGACCTTTGCGATTTTTAATGTTATAATATTGTATACTTGAAAATGTCAAAAAAATCGGTCTTGTTGTCAGATTGACTTGAAACCGAGGTATTGATTTTTGAGTTTAGTATTATTAAGATGTTCCGATGGCTATGAAATGACAGGAGAAAATTATTTTGGGTAAAACAGGTAAAGCGCCGGAGGAAAAAGAGCTTGCACTGATGATTGGAATGGCACAGTCGGGCAGAAGCGAGGCGATTAAGGCTTTGATGGATAAATACAGACCGCTTATAGATTCCGAAGTGCGAAAGTATACTAATGAAAGAATGACGTCTCAGGACATTGCCGACATGCGTGACGAGGCGGAGATATGCTTTTGCAATGCCGTCTGTAGTTATGATGTTTCGGAAAAACACGTTTCATTCGGGCTTTATGCCAAGATCTGTATAGAAAACGGAATAGTGTCGTTTATCAGGTCGTTAAACCGCGGAAAAGGCATGAATATTTTGTCGCTCGAAGAGATGACCGAGAGAAACGAAAGTCCCTCAGTCGCCGCGGACCCTGTGCAGAAGCTGATTGAGGAAGAGAATTTCAATGACCTGAGAAGACGGATTCAGAGTTATCTGTCGCCATATGAAAGCAAGGTGTGGTGGATGTATGTTTCCGGTCTGCGTGCTTCCGAGATAGCCGGTGTGCTGGGAGTGACAGATGTGCGCTCGGTTTCAAACGCTCTGTACAGAATCAGAAAAAAGCTCAGGGAGGCTTTAAGCAAAGGCGGACAAAAGCCGTGATTTACGGTGAGCAACCGTATCGGATAAGGTAAAATCCCTATTGGGGTTTACATAACGTCAATTGTAAAAGCGGAGTTGACGGAGAATTATTTTCATTAACAAACGAGGTAAAAAATTAAATGTTTGAAGAAGATGTTAAGACTGAAGGCGTAAATGAAACTTCCGAGGAACCCGTGTATGAGGATATCACTCTTACATGCAGGGACTGCGGAGAGAAGTTTGTGTTTACGGCAGGCGAGCAAAAATTTTATGCGGAAAAAGGCTTTATGAACAAGCCGAAGTGCTGCAAGGCATGCCGCGACAAGAAGAAAAATGCCGGAAAAACCGAAAGAGAGTATTTTATCGCGGTTTGCAGTGAATGCGGCGGTGAAGCAAGACTTACGTTTCAGCCTTCAAACGACAGACCTGTTTATTGCAGTAAGTGTTTTGAGGCGCGTAAAGCGTCGGCTAATTAAATCTATCATATAATTATCTATAATCCTAAATAAACGGGTTTGCGCTTTTAACTTCAGTTTATATCAACAGATATTATATAGATAAAATATGCCTCTGCCAAGGTTATCTTGACGCAGGGGTATATTTTTTG
>CASEEB010000170.1 GCA_949286815.1 uncultured Eubacteriales bacterium
AGCGAAAAGGGTGCGTGTGCACAGACAGGGTCAGTATGAAGTGACCGAAACCTCAAGCTACAATATCGTGCGCACCGGAGATATTCACTTTGAAGATATTACGTCATCGGCTTTTTCGGAGTCGGACAAAAATATGCTTGAAGGAATTCTGCCTTTTCCGTCAGATTCGCATATTGATTTCTCTATGCCGTATCTTTTGGGCTTTTGCGCCAAAAAAAGAGATATTGAACGTTCACAGCTTTCGGAGGAAGTAAGACAGAGGATGAACCGATATGCCTCGACTTTATTGTCAAACACGGTAGAAGGTTATTCAAGCTTTGCTCCGGACAATTGCAGTGTTAATATTAAACTCAGCCATTGGGAATATACTTTAATGCCGGTTTGGGTGTTGACATATAAAAACAGGAAGGGCAAGATATATACATATGCCATGAACGGATATACCGGAAAAATATACGGTGAACTGCCTTTGAGTTTCGCGAAACTTTCTGTTTTCGGGGGAATTGTCCTGGGAGTATGTACCGCACTGTTTTCGTTTATAGGAGGACTGCTGTGATGATAAAAACAAGACCTTGCCGGATTGTCTGCGCGGTATTGATGGCGGCGTTTTTGTCAGTTTTTCTGTGTACGCAGATATATTCGCTTGACGGACATGTGTTTGACCGCGCCGACATTATTTCTCAAAATGACGAGGAAAAGATTGAAGACGCCATACGGTCGTGCATGAAAGAGTCGGATTTTGATTTTTACGTAGTGACACACTCGTGCAAAATTAACGAGAACTCGTCATACAATCCGGACATTTATACGGGCGAGGATTTTTTGTACGAAAACGGCCTTTCACTCTCGGACGACATTATAATACTTATTATAACATACGACCACGAGGATGATATTTATTATTACGATATGTACACATACGGGGATGCTTTCTACGCTGTCAGTCAGGTGGAAGCAAACAGAATACTCGACAGCGACAGCGTTTATTCCGAAATCAAAAGCGGAAACCTTACAAACGGAAGTATAGCGTTCGTGGAACTTTCAAGCACCGCCGCGACCGGGCATCTACACGCTCCGTGGGGTAAAATTATTCTCATATCGGGAATTTTGGCGGCAATTATAGCCGTTATTTCCTGCCTTTTCATAATAGGAAAATATAAGATGAAAATAAAGGCGACAAATTATCCGCTCGACAGATTCTGCAGACTTAATCTTACCGACAAGGCGGATATTTATACGGGTACTTTTGTAACCAGACGCAAGATCTCAACCTCAGGTTCCTCAGGCGGCAGAGGCGGCTCCCGGTCCCGGTCGGGCGGCGGGAGAGGTCACCGAGGAGGAAGATAATTGCGGCGTTTATAATCAGATTATTTGAAAATAAAACAGTTATAATGTAAAAAGGAGCCGTAACATGGTAAAAATAACCGGTGTGGACAACAACAGCCGCGCGCAAAAAGCAGGGATTTCCGCCGGAGACATTCTGATAGACATAAACGGAAGGGAAATATCGGATGTCCTTGATTATCGGTTTTTTCTGACCGATAAAACAGTTGTCCTGACGCTTCGCCGCAAAGACGGCACGGAATATAAAGCCGAAATTAAAAAGAAAGAGTACGACGACATCGGTCTTGAATTTGAAACCCCTTTGATGGACAGAAAACATTCATGCGAAAATAAATGCATTTTCTGCTTTATCGACCAGCTTCCCAAAGGAATGCGGAAGACGCTGTACTTCAAAGACGATGACTCCAGACTGTCGTTTCTGCACGGCAATTTTATTACGCTGACAAATCTTCATGAAAAAGACATAGACCGGATAATTGAGATGCACATCTCGCCCGTAAACATATCGGTGCATACCACGAACCCCTCGCTGAGAGTCAAAATGATGCACAACAAAAGAGCGGGCGAGGTTTTGGCGTATATGAAAAAACTTGCCGACAACAATATCAGCCTTTGCGGACAGATTGTTCTCTGCCGGGGAATAAACGACGGAGAAGAACTTGACTCGACCATGCGGGATTTGTCAGAGCTTTATCCGGCTATGCAGAGCGTATCCATAGTGCCGGCGGGGCTTACCAGATTCAGAGACAATCTCTTTTTGCTTGAGCCTTATACAAAGGCGGAGGCGATACAGATAATAAAACAGGTAGACAAATTCGCGTCGGGCTGTCTTGAAAAGTACGGAAAACGGATTTTTTTCTGCGCGGACGAGCTCTATCTTAAAGCCGGACTTCCGATCCCCTCCGAGGAATATTATGAGGATTATTCACAGATTGAAAACGGAGTGGGAATGATAAGGTCGCTGCTTTCGGAGTTTGACCGAGAAATGAATTTTCTGGATGAATATATAAAGGATTTCAAGGCTCCCAAAAAGGTCTCGATAGCCACCGGCGCGGCGGCGTTTGAAACAATTAAATCAATGGCTGCAAGACTTGAGGCGACGGTGGACGGGCTTGAAATCAACGTCTACAGAATCATTAATTACTTTTTCGGCGAAAGCATTACGGTTGCTGGACTGCTCACCGGAAAAGACATTTATGAGCAGCTGAGGGACAGAGACCTCGGAGACCTGCTGCTCTTTCCCGAAAACGCGCTCAGGTCCGGAGGAGATATTTTTCTGGACGACATGTCTCCCGAACAATTGTCGCAAAAACTCGGAGTAAAAGCTTTGCCGTCTCCGAACAACGGGGGCGGATTTATAAGAGCGGTCATAACAGGATAAGGGACTTGCGGTAATCCCGATTTGAAATCTTTGCTTGACCGCGACAAACGAGCAGGATTTTTACAGGAAAGGATAATGAAATGTCAAAACCGATAATAGCCATAGTCGGACGTCCTAATGTGGGAAAAAGCACATTATTCAATAAACTGATAGGAGAGAGACGTTCGATAGTAGAGGATGTTCCGGGGGTCACACGGGACCGGATATACGGAGAGACCGAATGGTGCGGAAAGCGGCTTATTGTCATTGATACCGGAGGTATAGAACCCAAAAGCGATGATATTATCTTGTCTCAGATGAAAATTCAGGCTCAGATCGCTATTGAGGACGCGGATGTTATAATATTCATGTGCGATATCAGGGCAGGACTCACCGCGGATGACAGGGAAATTGCGCTGATGCTGAAAAAAAGCGGCAAGCCGGTCGTCATATGTGTAAACAAGTGCGACAGCATCGGTAATCTTCCGCTTGAGTTTTATGAATTTTACGAACTCGGATTTGACCGCGACCCCGTCGCCGTGTCCTCGGTTCACGGGACGGGCAGCGGAGACCTGCTTGACCAATGTATAGGCGCCTTGGGAGACTGGGATTATACGGACAACGACGACGATTCGATAAAAGTAGCCGTGATAGGCAAGCCCAACGCGGGAAAATCCTCGATGATAAATAAAATGCTGGGCGAGCAAAGACTTATTGTCTCGGATATCGCAGGCACCACACGTGACGCGGTCGACAGCCCGCTGAGTAACAGTCACGGAAATTATACTTTGATAGATACGGCGGGGCTGCGTCGCCAGTCAAAAATCAACGATAGGATTGAAAAATACAGCGTCCTGAGAGCGCATATGGCGGTAGAGCGGGCAAACGTTTGTATTCTGATGATTGACGCCGGGAGCGGAATTACCGAACAGGACGAAAAAATCGCCGGAATAGCCCACGAATCGGGAAAAGCTATAATTATCGCCGTAAATAAATGGGATACTATTGAAAAGGATAATTCGACAGTCAGCGAATTCACTCAAAAGATCAGAACCGCGCTTTCTTTTATGCCTTACGCCCCCATAATGTTTGTCTCCGCGAAAACCGGACAGAGAATAGACGATTTGTTTGAAAGAATCAATTATGTATACGGTCAGTCCACTCTCAGAATCTCGACCGGTATGCTCAATGATGTGTTGGCGGAAGCCACCATGCGCACGCAGCCGCCCAGTGATAAAGGACGCCGGCTCAAAATTTATTACATGACTCAAACAGGAGTGACACCGCCTACTTTTGTGATTTTCTGCAACAGTGCGGAGCTTTTCCACTTTTCTTACCAAAGATACCTTGAAAACTGCCTGCGGCAGACCTTTGGGTTTGTCGGAACGCCCATTAAGCTTATAATCAGGGAAAAGGGCGACGAGGGAGTATGAGATTTTTCGGGAGGTAGTAAATGAACAATAATAACCAGGACAATAAGCATCAGAGAAACTTTGACGGTATATATAAGGTATGCGCGGTAATGGCGGCAATCGCAATTATTCTTGCCTGCTTCGCCATCGCCAAGGTTGAGGATGTCTTTTTGAAAATTGTCTTATTCGGAATTTCCGGCACGCTTTTGTTTTTTTCAATTGTATTTATCGCCGCTGTGGCAGGCGCGAAAAAAATCGCAAGGGGAAATTTCAACTATTTTCTTTACGACAAAAAAACCAGGCAAAACGCTTCTGTGGAACAGCTTACTTTTTCGGAGACAAGAAAAAGGATACAAAAATATATGGCAATGTTTAAAAAAGGCGGAAAGCTTTTTCTCGGAGATCTCTTTGATGAAAAAAACAATATTCCGGAAGCTTTTCATCCGTTATTTTGCTATGAGCTGTTATACGAACTGAGCGAGGACTGCGAAAATACCGAAAGAGCCAGAACCTTTCTTTCCTTCGGAAAAGAGTGCGCGGACGCCTTTTCCAAAAATCTCGCATACGCGGGAGATACGGAGCTCTCGCGAAAAATACAGTTTTATTTTGCGGAATACGAAACCGGTCAGAATATTCTTTCGGATTTCTGCCGATATGTTTCAGAGCTAAGACCGCATCTTGAAGAAAGCGTTGTAAAATACACGAAAGAGCATATAAATGAATTCAGTTGACTTAAATATCCTTTAAATCGTGAATTCAGGCATGGTATGGATTGAATAAGGACTGCTGTTTCCTCATTAATTCCGCTCAGATCATAATAACGGTGTCATAATGAAGCAACGATGTAGAAGGAGGATCTTTATGTTTATAGATAATGTTAAAATATATTTAAAAGCGGGAAACGGCGGAAACGGGGCGGTTTCCTTCCGACGTGAGAAATATGTTGCCGCCGGCGGTCCCGACGGAGGGGACGGAGGCAGAGGCGGGAATATTGTTTTCCGCGTGGATACGGGCGCAAACACTTTGTTGGATTTCCGATACAAGAGAAAATTCGTGGCGGGAAACGGAGGGGACGGCTCCGGGTCCAAGTTTCACGGGAAATCCGCCGACGACCTGATAGTGCTCGTGCCGCCCGGAACGCTGATAAAAGACCCCGAAAGCGGAAAAATCATACACGATATGTCCGAGGATGACGGTGCGGATTATATCTGCTGCAAGGGCGGCAGGGGAGGTTGGGGAAACCGGCATTTCGCCACCCCCACACGCCAGATTCCGATGTTCGCCAAAAACGGGACAAAAGGGCAGGAGAGAGAAGTGCTGCTTGAGTTGAAAATGCTCGCGGATGTCGGTCTTATAGGAATGCCGAGCGTGGGAAAATCCTCGATTCTTGCCGCTATATCCTCCGCCAAGCCCAAAATCGCGGATTACCATTTTACGACCCTGTCTCCGAATCTCGGTGTAGTCGATACGGGAAACGGAACCGGATTTGTCGCCGCCGATATTCCCGGACTTATTGAGGGAGCCGCGGAAGGAGCGGGACTTGGGCATGAATTTCTGCGTCATGTAGACAGATGCAGACTTTTGCTGCATGTGGTTGACATATCCTGCCTTGAGGGAAGAAATCCTGTATCAGACATTTTAACAATAAACCGCGAGCTTGAAAAATACAGTCCCGAACTCGCGTTGCGTCCTCAGATGATAGTGGCAAACAAGGTGGATTCTCTTGACAGGGAATCGGTGGATATAGACGCGTTTGAAAAATTTGTTGACGAAAACGGCTGGGAGATGATGTATATTTCGGCATATACCGGAGAAAATCTTGAAAATCTGGTTCATCGGGTCTCGGAACGACTCAAGCTGCTCCCACCAATGACAGTCTATCGGAGTGAATACGACGAATCTGACAGTTATGTAAATTCCGGCAGGGATATTAAGATAACATATCAGAACGGCAAGTACGAAGTGGAGGGTGAATGGCTCTATAACCTCATGGGACAAATTAACTTTGACAATTACGAATCGCTGAACTTTTTTCAGAAAGTTCTGGGCAAAAGCGGTGTGTTTGAGGCGCTTGAGGAGAAAGGCTGTCACGACGGAGACACGGTGTCAATTTACGATTTTGAATTTGACTACGTCAAATGATTATTTTTAAAGGTGGGAAAAAGTTTGCAAATAAATTTCAAATACGCCTTTTTTGACTTGCTAAGGGCAACCCGCGCAAAACGCTGATTTGGCATAAGAAAGGAATGATCATAATTATGAACATATGGCACGACATGGCAAAGGAAGAGATAACCCCCTCGGACTTTTCCGCGGTGATTGAAATTTCAAAGGGCAGCAGATGCAAATATGAGCTTGACAAAAAAACCGGGCTTCTCAGACTTGACAGAGTGTTGTATACAGCGACACATTACCCGGCAAACTACGGGTTCATTCCACGCACGTATGCCGATGACGGCGACCCGTTGGACGTGCTTGTGCTTTGTTCGGAAGAAATCATACCTATGACTTTGGTAAGGGTCTATCCCATAGGCGCAATGCGTATGATTGACAGCGGAAAACTCGATGACAAAATAATCGCGGTGCCTTTTTCGGACCCGACCTACCGAAACATAAGATCTATCGACGAGCTGCCCGCGCATATATTCGACGAAATCATGCATTTCTTTTCGGTATATAAACAGCTTGAGAACAAACAAACCGCGGTAAAGACGCTTTTCAATTACAATGAAGCCATCGAGATTGTAAAAAGCGCGATAGAAGCCTATGATAAAATGTTTGACGATACTTCAGACAACCCGCGCCAGGCTTAAAAGGCTTATGGCTTATAAAGTATAGCAAAATTTAAGAAACCCGACCCGTGTAAAAAGACTGAATCAATCCCCGGCAAAAATTCCTGAAAACTTTCGCTTGGCAAAAAAATCGGTCTATAAGCCAATTGTCGACAATGAAGCATAAGAACAGGCAAAATTAACGGGCCGACAAACAGATTGCGAGAAAAAGCGGACAGGAGCTAACCGGTTCCTGCCCGCTTTTCTCTATATTCGGCGGAATGGCAGAACCGTTTTTTCGCGTTTAAGGAATACCGTTAAAAAAGAAGCGCTTTGGAGAAGTTGCGGCAGATGTATTAGGTGGTGTGGAATCAATGCAACATAGTGATGAATACATAGAAAGGGGGTTTGAATATTTGTATCATGCTAAGCAAAATAAAATAAAAACGTTTTATAATGTAATAGCATGGGACAGATATGGTTCTTAATGAAAAAATTTTTGATTGTATTATTATGTTTTGTTCTTTTGATTGTTAGCTCATGTATTTATATCAACTATACATGGGAACAACGTGAAAAAGAATATTACTCTGATAAAGATGTCTTTGTTGAGTGTCAAGGTACTGTCACATTTATCAACAAAACAGAAAATATGATTTATCTTGCATTTGATTTTGATCAATCAAAAAATAATTTCTCTGATTCCAGTTTTAAATTAAATGAAGTAAATAGTCAAATAGTTATAGAAGCTGGTTTTATAAGAGAAATCAGAAATGGAGATACAGTAAATTTTATTTCTGCTCCGGAATATTTTGGAGATGGATATGTATACCCTATAGTCGGTCTGTCAACAAAAGATAAAGTGTATCTCGATTTTGAGACCGGATATAACAATTTGATGCAAACTTATGAATAGATTCAATTGAGATATAGAGGGCTGGTTTTAAAATAAATAATAACCAGCCCTTGAACGACTCTCAGATACTGACAGAACAGAGGGATGACAAACTGCTTGTATTCCTGTACGATGAATCCGGCTCACCGATTGGGATGCAGTACCGCACGAAGAGCATGGCTGAGGGGACGTTCTATACATATCTGTTTGAAAAGAATTTTCAGGGGGATATAATAGCTGTCTATAATACAAGCGGAACAAAGCTAATCAGTTACTATTATGACGCTTGGGGAAACTTTGTAAAGACAACGCACAATATATCAGGAACTAATGTAGGAGCTCAGTATAATCCGTTCCTCTATAGAGGCTATTATTACGATACAGAACTTGGTTTTTACTATCTCCAGAGCAGATACTATGATCCGTTTTATGGTAGGTTTATTAATGCGGACAGTTATCTTTCAACCGGTACAGGGTTGCTTGGTTACAATATGTATGCGTATTGTAACAATAACCCGATTTCTTATATTGATTCTGAGGGTAAAGTACCAGACTGGATAAAAGATACAGTGAAGTGGGTAACTCAAAATATAGTTATACCCGTAGAAGAAACAGCAAAAAATATTTTGTCTAAACTTGATTTAACTTTATCTAAAGGGATTAGTATAAACGCATCGACAAGTATATTTACTTTTGGTTTTCAATTAGGTTTATCAATAGATACTGAAGGTAATATTGCGCTACAGTATTCATTTTCAAGTGGATTTACAGGAGGATTTCCGAGTGCTTCGATTTCTATGTATGAAACCTTAACTAATGCCCCCAGTATTTATGATCTTACAGGAATGGGGTATCAAATAGGTGGTTCATATGGGGCGATAGTATATGGAGTCCCAGTCGTTGCTGGGGGTAATTTTGATATTATACCAAGCTCTAATAATGGTGATACTTATTATGGTATTACATCATCTGCCGGATTGGGAGTCCCGGGTAAAGAATTTTATGTGACGGGTGGAATGACTGGAACAGTATCGGGAATTGGCTTTAATGTATTTGACTTTGCTGAGTCAATATTTCAAAAAATTATGGAGTGGTAGATATGAAATATATAAAAACTGCACTGTTACTTTCGCTATTCTTTATTTTAATAGGTGGTAATATGGTAGTAATAGCATTAGCAATGGATACCGGTTTTACAACTGAGACTGTATTGGACAAAGACGCTGAGCGTATTATTGAGAATATAGATGTTAAGTTGTTAAAAGAAGAACCAAAAGGAATGTCTATAAAGTGTTTTGACGTTAA
>CASEEB010000171.1 GCA_949286815.1 uncultured Eubacteriales bacterium
TTCAGCGCGTCCGCGCAGACTTCCCCGACCGCCACTTTAAAATCACCGTAGCCTTTTCCGTCAAATTCACGTTCTATCTCCTCGGTATTCTTTCCGGTAAAGCTCGAATAAATATTAATAAGATTGTTTATCCCGTCTTTACCCTCCGCGTATCTTACGACGGTATCCGAATCGGTGACGGCACGGCGGAATTTTCTTACAATCGTATCCCTGTCATCAAGAATATAGACCACCGCGTTTACATTTTCGTCGGATTTGCTCATTTTCTTTGTGGGTTCGGCAAGAGACATTATTTTCTGTCCGTGTACGGGAATAACAGGTTCGGGAACGGTAAAAAGATCGGGATATATCTGATTTAATCTCTGCGCTATATCCCGGCAGATTTCCACATGCTGCTTCTGGTCAATGCCGACCGGCACGACATCTGTCTGATACAGCAGAATATCCGCCGCCATAAGCACGGGGTAAGTAAAAAGACCTGCGTTTATATTATCCGCGTGCTTGGCGCTCTTGTCCTTGAACTGAGTCATTCTCGACAGTTCTCCGAACATGGTAAAACAGTTGAGAATCCACGCGAGCTCGGCGTGCTCATGCACGTGAGACTGCACATACAGCGTGTTTTTCTCAGGGTCAAGTCCCGCCGCGAGATACAGCGCCAGAGTCTCATAAGTCCGTCTGCGCAGATCCGCGGGATTCTGGCGCACCGTAATGGCATGTTCATCCACCACGCAGTAAAAGCACTTGTATTTTTCACTGTATGAGGCAAAGTTCTTAAGCGCCCCCAGATAATTTCCGATAGTAAGATTTCCGCTGGGCTGAATTCCCGAAAACGAAACAAGCTGATTGTTGAACATATATAAATACCAAACCTTTCTTTGTGTGCAGTATCGCCTGATTATGAAGAAACCGACAGACGCTGCCGTAAAATTCAGACTGAATTTAAAAATCTGTATATCTTTAGAGACCCATTTCCCTTGCAAGGTCTGCCAATATCTTAATACCCTTGACTATCTGGCTGTCCGACGGAGTGCTGTAATTCAGCCTGAAAGACCGCGACGGCATCTCAGTGTCACAGTTAAACGTAGCTCCGGGAACCACACGCACATTTCTTTCTACGGCGCGGCTGATATATTCCGAGGCGTTTATTTGCCCGGGCAGCGTGCACCAGATAAACAGCCCGCCGTCCGGCCTTGTATAAGAAACCGAACGAGGCATATATTCATCGAGAGCGTCAAGCATAAGGGCGCATTTGTGCCTGTAAATATCCTGAATCTCCTTTATATGCCCCTCAAGATCACATTCGGTCATATATTTGTAGCACAACATCTGGAAAAAAATATTTGTATGGACATCTGAGGTCTGTTTTACCACCACCATTTTTGAAGCGACTTCTTCGGGAGCGATGACAAAGCCTACTCTCATACCCGCAGAGAGAATCTTGGAAAACGTGGAGCAATATATGACTATGCCGTCTTCGTCAAAACTCTTTATGGACGGAATACTCTCTCCCGAAAATCGGAGCTCGCCGTAAGGATTGTCCTCAAGTATCATCAGCCCGTACTTTTTCGCTATCTCATATATTTTTTTTCTCTTTTCAAGCGAAGTGGTAATCCCAGCGGGATTCTGAAAATTCGGAATCACGTACAATAGCTTGGCGTCAGG
The DNA here is from genome assembly GCA_949286815.1 of uncultured Eubacteriales bacterium. GTDB lineage: Bacteria > Bacillota > Clostridia > Oscillospirales > CAG-272 > SVTX01. The sequence continues at coordinate 1,663 of CASEEB010000171.1, forward strand.
GGTATCTTTAACCGTCCGTTCAAGCGCGTCAATGTCGATTCCGTCGTCAAGCAGATCCACTCCGACAGTTTTAGCCCCGTTTGAGCGAAAGGCGTTGAGTGCGCCTATAAATGTCGGATTTTCGCATATAACCGCGTCATTCTCGTTGCAGAACACTCTGCACGCAAGCTCGATTCCCTGTTGACCGCCCGACACTATTATCGTACTGTCGTTATATTTATCACCGTTCTCAACCGATTTGCCTATTGAAAAAAGCCGCTTTTGTCTGTCGGATATAACTTCTCTTAGAGGAGCGTATCCGTCGGTTACGCTGTATTGCAAAGCGCTTACCGGAGAGTTTTTGAATATTTCATCGGAAAGCTTTGAAAGTTCCTCAACAGGAAAGGATTCCGGCGCCGGATTTCCCGCGGCGAACGATATTGTGTCGGGCGTCGAAGGCGCCTTGAGTATTTCTCTTATAGCGGAGGGTTTGAGATCCGAAATCTTTTTGGAAAAATTATAATTCATACTTTAAAATCCTTTCTGCCGTGCGAAAGTCAGAATATTAACCGTTGCGGCATATACAACCATATAACTTATCCGACATAGAGTTGAAAAAAACTTTTGTCAGACAGTTGAAGATACGTTTTTTATTTTATACATTATAACACATTTGACTGAAAAAATCAAGTATAAAGACGCCGAAACAATCAGGAATACATTTTTATTTGTTTTTTCGGAAACAACACCGGCGCTGACCCGTAAGTCTCAACTTTTCAACCATGAAGGATATTCCACAAGTAAAGGCTATTTAAAAAACATTTCAAAAAACTATTGACAAAAGCAGGCTTTTATTGTACAATCTGTATACTATCCAATGTTAAATATGAAGCTCAGGATGAATGTATTAAAACGGTATATCAAATCATGCCAACCGGTAAAAATAATCAGAATGCCTGAGTATTGGGGAGGATAAAATTATGAAGGATTTTGTGTTGACCGAGAACGGTCACTCATGCAACGTATGCATTGCCGCGTCCGCGCCGGAGTCGGCTCACACCGCCGCGACGGAATTATGTCGCTGTCTGTCAAGAATGGGAGCAGCGGTTCCCGCGGTACGAATCGGCACTCCGAATGAAGGCGAAATTTGCATCGGAGCCGCTGACGACTGCGCCTGTGATGAGCTGCGCATACAGGCGCGCGACGGTATTCTTTGGCTGGACGGCGGCAGACGCGGTGTACTCTATGCCGCCTACGAACTTTTGGAGCGGCTGGGTTGTCGTTTCCTTGCGGCAGATTGTGAAATATTTCCGCCGCTGCCGGCTGACGGGCGTCTTACGCTGCCCGGGGATACATACATCAGTCAGAAGCCGGTGTTTGAATATCGGGAAGCATACTGGAAGGGCGTCACACCGACATTCGCGCCGCGACTGAGGATGAACGGAGTGTTGGGAATGGGAATCGAGCCGGAATACGGCGGCGACATACACTACGCCGGTTTTGTACATACACTCGGCGACCTTGCCGAAATGGAGCAGCCTTACACCGACCGCCAACCATGCCTGAGCGACGATAATGTGTTCCGGACCGTTGTACGAAACCTGCGCCGCCGTCTGGATGAAGACCCGAATGCCGCCATCGCTTCGGTATCTCAAAACGACAGCCACGAATGGGGTCGTGGCTGCCAATGTGCGGCATGTCGCGCCAAGGATGAGGCCGAGGGCACACCCATGGGTTCGCTTTTGCCATTTGTCAATCGTGTGGCGGAGGTTATCGCGCCGGACTACCCGGATGTGGCAATCGACACGCTGGCATACCGTTATACACGCCGCGCACCGGCTACACTACAGGCAGATGACAATGTTATAGTGAGACTGTGCAGCATTGAGTGCTGCTTCTCGCACCCCATCGAAAGCTGTGACAGCACCGTATATTCGGTAGAGGACGGAAGCTTCGCCGACACGCTTCGCCAATGGGGAGAGCACTGTCGCCGAGTTTACATTTGGGATTACACCACCAATTTCCGCAACTACAATGTCGGATTTCCGAATTTTGGCGTATTGCGGCAAAACCTGCGCTTTTTTGCTCAAAATAACGTTCGCGGTGTGTATGAGCAAGGCAACCGTCAATCTGTCAACGGTGAGTTCGATGACCTGCGCACTTATCTTCTCGGCAAGCTTCTATGGGATCCTTACATGGACGAGCAGACTTACATGAGGCATATGGACGATTTTCTTTCAGGATACTACGGTCCCGGCGCGCCTGCCATACGCCGCTATCTGGACAGAATGCAGCGCGGCGCCGCCGACAGTCATTTCGGTATCTACTTTGATGACCCGACACAGGTGTATGTTGACCCCGACACAGACGGAGACATAATTTGCCGGGCAGAGGCATTTCTGCGCAAGGGTCGCGCTGATTTCGCCGAGGCGCTTGCGGCGGCTAAAACCGACGCGCAGGCTGCGCACATCCGCCGCAGCGCCGTACAGCTGGATGTTTACTGTTGGTACTGCCGCCGGTTGGAGTTGCAGGCGCTTTCACCCGACGACCCTGACTACTCTGCCGCCGAAAACGCACTGCGCACCGCGGGCAAACAACTGCTCGCATCGGTACGCGCGGTCGGGATAACCCGTATGCATGAGAGCGGATCTCAGGATCCGGATTTTACGGTAACGGAACAGGATATGTTGACACAGCCTGCTTTCTGGGGCGTCTGACGGCTATACAAGATGTTTATGCTCGGCGGCATCAACCGCCGAGCGCGAACTCTGAAAGTTTCATTCTTTCAGAATCACCCTTCTCCATTCTAACCGCGGAGATTGACTGTATTATACCATATCTTTGAGTATCTTCCTACTCTTTTGGTTCACATCATTTTAACACATACATTGCACTAAAAAATTTTTTAAAAAATCTATTGACATAATCAAAAGCATTTGGTATAATACTATACGTTCCGCAGTTAAGCCGCGGGCAACAAAAAGTATTGCTGGTGTGGCTCAATGGCAGAGCAGCTGATTTGTAATCAGCAGGTTGATGGTTCGACTCCGTTCACCAGCTCCATATGGGGGATTTCCCGAGCGGCCAAAGGGGGCAGACTGTAAATCTGTTGTCACTGACTTCGGTGGTCCGAATCCACCATCCCCCACCAAATGGAGTGGACACTTTAGATGTCCACTCCATTTTTTTAAGTATTTATGCGGGTTTGCGGGCTTTTTTGAGCCCAAAATCCAAAGTGATTTTTCATAGATGCCTTTTCCATTAAATGGCAATATTAAGGCTTTGTACGGGATAAAGCGGGGCTTCCGCCTGATTTTTCAGTTAAGAAACAGAATAGAAAATCAGGAAGAATGGGATGTGGAAAACTCTTTATCAGTATTAAATTTGAGAGAAGGAATATGGGATGAACACTATTTGGTCAAAGTATGTGCAGGGTACGAGAACATTATATTTTTCACGCAGATTACGCTTTGATGATTTGTTTTCGGAGCAATACCGACGCCTGTTTGACCTGGACGTAAATAAGGAACTGAAGATACTTGAGATAGGCTGTGGTCCCGGTGCACTTGCAGGTGCCCTCCATCGTTGGTATCCTCATGCTGAGATAACAGCAGTTGATCGTGATAGTGAATTTATTAGGTTTGCTACAGAACACGAACCGGAAGTAAATTTTGTGGAAGGCGATGCAACTGCACTACCGTTTGAAAATGACACTTTTGATGTAACAATATCTAATACAGTAGCTGAGCATATCGAACCATCAAAGTTCTATAGTGAGCAAGTAAGGGTATTAAAGCCGGATGGCGTATGCCTTGTGCTTTCGTCCCGAAAAGGAATCAATATCAATCCGAAATGCATCACTTTTAATGAGTATGAGCAGCAGTTCTGGAAAAAAGCGGAACAGTATAACGATTCAATGAATCGGTTTGCCGTGTGCAAATATCCTATGAGTGAAGCGGAAATGCCGGCTGCAATGGCAGAGTATGGTTTTTCTAATGTCAGTACAGGCTTTGCTACAGTTGATTTGACTCCGGATAATCCCAGGTTTTCGGCTTCGCTCGCGCTTGATATGATCAATGCAAATAGATACTCCGCATTAGATTCAATAGAATCGGTGTTGCATACAATGCCCGAGCATTTTACAACCCAAGAGGTTGAAGAAATGAAACGTCTCGCAAACGCAAAATATGATACGCGAACAGAACAGTATAAACGTGGTGAGAAACAGTGGGATACCAATGTTTCAATTATCATGGTGATCAGAGGTATCAAATAGAATCAGTATTATTGCCGGTAAAAACGGTCACCGAAGACAGACTGAGTCTGGACGCAGTTCGCGTTCGGACTCTTTTCTTTTTGCCCGGGCAAAGTGCTCGCGTTGGAAGCAGTATCTAAAGTGTCCACCCCTTCCAAAAACCCGTCAAAGGTCAATTCTTTGACGGGTTTTTTCTGTCCTATTTTAAATATCCGTGCGACCTGTTATGACTCTTTACCCGTTATATGTATCGTTACCTACACGCAACCCACGCAATCAATCGTTATAATACTGCGCCTGAGCGTTCCACAGTTCATAATATTTTCCGTTTTCGTCAGCCAAAAGCGAAGCATGTGTCCCCTGTTGAATTACCCTGCCCTCGTGAAATACCGCAATATCGTCGCAGAATTTGCATGAGGACAGCCGGTGACTGATATAAATGGCGGTCTTATCCCCTACTATCTCGTTGAACTTGCTGTAAATCTCCGCCTCCGCCAACGGGTCAAGCGCGGCTGTGGGCTCGTCAAGAATAATAAACGGAGCATCTTTGTAAAGCGCGCGGGCAATGGCTATCTTTTGCGTCTCTCCTCCGGAGATCTCTATGCCGCTTTGGTCATAGTCCTTATTTATATAGGTTTCAAGCAGCTTATATATTTCCCGGTCATCAGAGATTTCCGTGTCGGAAATGAATTCCTTCGACCGCGCCGATGTTTGCGGAGTACCCGCCCGCGGCAAATCTTCTTGTGAAATATCCTCCTGTTTGTCAGTCCGTGTCGCGGTTTTTCTCCGTGAATCATCATGATTCAAATCATCCTGATTCAAATTGTTATGATTTAAATCGGCTTGTTTCAAATCAGTCTTGTTGAAACCCGCTTTCCTCAGACAGTCGGCGGCAAGTATTTTGTCATAATCGGTTTTTGAGGCGATATTCTGCCCTATTTTCAGCGAGAAAAGCCTGAAATCCTGAAAAACGACCGAAAAAACCATCATATAATCAAGATAATTATATTTGCGGACATCTATTCCGTTCAGGCAGATCTCTCCCTCCGTGGGGTCATACAGACGGCACAAAAGCTTGATAAACGTCGTCTTTCCGCTTCCGTTCATACCTACTACCGCGAGGCGGCTGCCGACCTTGAATTTAATATTTACATTTTTCAGGGCATAGCTGTCAGCTCCCGGATATCTGAACGAGACATTTTTAAACTCGATTTCGTAATCTCTGTCACGGCGCTTTTCCACGGTAAGGCTTCCCTGATACATTTTATTGGGAATGTCAAGAAACTCAAATGTGGTTTTCAGAAAAGTAGCGTTGTTTCTCATATCTCCGACGGTGGACAGCAGGGATGACAAACCGCTGTATACCTTTGTGACAGACGCGATGTACTGAGTAACCGAACCTATGCCGAACGCGCCCGCCCATGCCTTAAAACATACAAAAACATACACTGTCCCTGTAAAAAACGCCGATATAGCGGCGGACGCCGCGTGGCACAAGCCCATAGGACCCTTTGCCAATTTCGCGAAAAATCCTTTTGAGAAAAAAGTTCCTTCCTTATCATGAAGAAATTTATCAAATATAATATCCTGTCTGTAAACGCGTACATCCGGAGCAACAGACCTATCAACTCCTATTTCAGCATAAAAAGATAAAAGATTGTTTGCCAGGGCATGTAAGCCCGAGTATTTTGCCCAATAGCTGTCCGCCTTGGTGGATAACATAGGGACCGCGTATGTAGCCAAAAGCATTGCCGCGACGACAGGCAGTACAAATAAAGGACTGTTAAGCACAGTATATGCTCCCGCGCTTTCGGGTACTTTGCTTACAAAAAGGGACGCGGTCAAAGCCACTCCGCCGAGAATTGTCATCACGGAGAAAATCAGAGAATCAAAATTTCCCAATACTTTTCCGAGCCCCCATCCCCCGCTGTGGTTACTCTGACGTATATTTGAGAGGAGGTCATGGGTCCTTGTACTGTCTATATCGGCAAAATCCATATCCAAAAGCTTTTTGAAAAGTATATGCTCCATTATAAAAAACATACCGGCATTCTTTACATCTCTCCATTTTGAAAGCAAAACCCTTACCGTCGCTATCACTGCGGCTACGATAAGCGCCGTAAGTACAAGCGCCGTAAGCTTCTTTGGATCCCGGTTACCCGACAGCTCATTTATAATCAGAGCCGACAGATATATCTCCGGATACGGGGTAAGCGCGTTCCATATTACGCATATAATCCGGGATATGATCATGGAAGGACGGTACTTATATAAAAGTTTCAACGCCCTGAGATTGAGTCTTAAAACTTCTTTACGTGTCAGTGTATTTTTATTATTTTTATCCTTCCTCATTTGCGGCTTCCCCCTCTCTGTAATATTGACTCTGGACTTCAAAAAGCTCCGCGTACCTGCCCTTTTTCCGTAGCAGCTGCTCGTGTGTTCCCTCCTCCGCGATCCGTGAGCCGTCAATAAATATTATGCGGTCGCAGAAACGGGTCGAGGCAAGACGGTGAGAAATATACACCGAAGATTTTCCCTTTGTCATCTCGTCATACTTCAGATACATCCGGGATTCCGCGATGGGGTCAAGCGCGGCGGTCGGCTCGTCGAGTATGATCACGGGCGACTTTTTATACAGCGCGCGGGCAAGCATAAGCCGCTGTGTCTCCCCGCCCGAGAGCGAGGTCGCGTCCTGAAATACAGTCCTTTCAAGTTTGGTTTCATATCCGTCTTTTAATGACTCTATTTTATCTCCAAGGTCCGCTTTCTCCGCGCATTCCTTCACAAGCTCCATATCAATTCCGTCAACAGTCTGAGCGATGTTCTCGGCGACAGTGCCGGCAAGCACCTTAAAGTTCTGAAACACCGCGGAGAACATCCTGTAATAATCTCTTCTGTTATACTGTCTGATATCCTTGCCGTTCAGCAGAATTCTGCCCGATGTGGGGTCGTACAAACCGCATATCAGTTTGACAAGCGTGGTTTTTCCCGCTCCGTTGAGACCGACCACCGCGAGTTTTTCTCCCGGATGAATCGTCAGATTTATATCTTTCAGCGTATCCTCGGAAGCGCCGGGGTATCTGAACGACACGTTTTCAAGTTTTATTTCGTATTTCCCGTATTCATCAGGCTCCAAAGCCTCTCCGTTTTCAAGTTCAAACGGTTCGGGATACTCTATGAATTCTCTTACGGTCGAAATGTCGAGGCTCTGTCTGTGCAATGCATTCAGCCCCCCGAAAATGCCCGAAACGTAAGACGTAAAACCTCCTACCGCCGAAAACAGAAGCAAAAACTGAGAAACCGTTATGTCATTCGCCAACACAAGACCTATAAGGTACGCATACGCTATGCCGTTTCTCAGAAATGCGGTGAGGATATTTGTAAAATGCGCCCACAGTAAAACACCCTGAACTTTATTCTGAAACGCCGTATATCCGTCAAGAGCCTTTGTATACAATTCCATAAACCACTCACGAAGACCGAATATCCTGATATCTTTCGCGGCGCTCCAATCGGTCGATTTATTTCTCATATACCACAATTTGGTGGTATATACGGCTTCCTCTTCGCGGTGACGGTATCCGTAAGAGCCGACATAATTGTTTACAAAGTATGCCGCCACAGTGGTCGCAAGCACGACAAGCAGCATCAGCGGATGTATTCCCGAAAGCAGACTAACATAGAATGCAAAGCAGCATATATCCGTAAGCAACGAGGTCAAAGTATCCCAGACAGCTTCGGAAGCCGAAGCATTATTTTTGACTGAATCAGCCGTTTTGGAATATAAAGCATTGAATTTTTCATCATACAGATTGGGGTATGACGTGCACGCGCTTTTTTTATTGATCATACCAAGAATCTCACATCTCACGGTTACCCTGCCGAACATTTTATTTGAGTTTAAATACACGGTTGCCATTCCGACAAGCATCAACGCCCCCGCGAATATGACAATGGTAAGTATAAGCTCGTGCAGAGGCAAATGCTCTTCCACCGCCGAAATTATCGCAGGAGTCACATACAGATTTAAAATGTTGCCCAATACGGAAAAACAAATGATGAGCAGACAAATCAAAATTATCTTTTTTTCCTTTGACTTCCATGATACACTTATCATAAAGCCCACATTCTGAAGCATGTTGTATTTAGGCTTCGCTTTTTTTTCTTTACCGGAGCTTACTTTCTTTGCCTTTTCCAAGAATATCACCTTCCCTTCACGCAATATCATAACACAAAAATTCGTCCCCGTGTGATTTTGGGGACGAACAGTTTAAATCGGGGGACGAATCGCAAGTTCAGACCTGCGGGATAAGTATCTCGGTAGTAAACGCGCCGTCTTCGCTGTTGCGGCTGAGATATCCGTCAAGCCGTTCTATTATATTGTCGATACGTATAAGTCCGAATCCGTGTCCCTCGCCTTTTGTAGTTTGGAATCTGTTTTTTATCTTCCGCATTTTCCCCGACGAGGTAAAATTGGTAACGGATATATACAGCTGAGTATTCTTCATATCCATGTAAATTCTGATAATTCTTCTATCCTGCGGCAGAGACAGACTCGCTTCTATGGCGTTGTCAAGCAGATTTCCGATTATCACGCAAAGATCAAGCTCGGACATTTTAAGCTTTACCGGAATATGCGCGTCCGCCTTGACCGCTATATTTTTCGATTTCGCCAGTGAAATCTTGCTGTTAAGAATAGCGTCCGCCATGGCGTTTCCGGTTTTCACAACGGTATCCACGGTGTTGAGGTCGGTATCAAGCATATCGAGGTAGGCTTTTATGGCATCCATATCGCCGTCAGAGGCAAGCGCCTTCATGGTCTGTATATGATTGCGGTAGTCGTGACGCCAGGAACGCATCTGTTTGTACATAGTCTCAACCTCTTCATAATGGGTCTCGATAAGTTCACGCTGATACGCCGCAAGACGCTTGTCCACCTGTTTTGAGAATAATGACATAAGCCCTCCCTATGTACGGTTAATTATTGCCCGGTTTAATTCTTCATACGCGCCCCTCGGCAGCGGCAGAACCGTTCCGTCCGACAGATATATATCGGTTTTCGTCACTCTCGTAATATATCCGATATTGACAATCATTCCACGCCCGACTCTGAAAAAACGCTCGTCAAGATATTTCTCAAACCCGCCCAGAGTATGTTTGACAGTGAGTATTTTGTCACTGTGAATGGTGACATAATTCTGATGTACGTCAAAATAACGTATCCTGTGAAGCGGTACGCGCTCCATTTCCCCTGAAATCATAACATTCAGGCATTTTTCATTGAGCAAACTTTTTTGTACGGCACGGTCAAGTACGGAAAGCAGCTTTTCCTCACTGACAGGTTTAATAAGATAATTAAGCGCCTCCACGTCGTATCCGTCCGCTATGTATTCGGAATAGCCGGTTATAAAAATTATCTGAACGG
>CASEEB010000172.1 GCA_949286815.1 uncultured Eubacteriales bacterium
GGGAAAAATATTATATATATTTTGTCGGAACCCTCGTATTCCGATGCGGCGGTCAAAAGCTCGGCGCTGAGCTATCCCCGCGACGGGGATGTCAACGGGGACGGGTTTGTAAACGCGCGCGATGTGTCGTTGCTGAGAATAAAAATTGAAAATAAATCGCGGTCTGAAAATAAAGCGGTTACAAAGGAAAGTTTTTATAAGTTTGCCGCCGATCTGAATTATGACGGACGCCTTGACGACGAGGATATATACATTTTAAGAAAAATGATAGTCAATTCGGTTTTCTGAGTGTTTACAGCCTGACGTTGTTGTCGCTTGCCATTTTTGCGAAGGCGATTTCCGCGGCGGATTTGTAAACAATTCTCGGAAACGCCGCGCCGGTGTACTCATTTTGAGCGCAAATTCCCCTCTTGATGTTATATGACAGTCTGCGTAAGGATTTTCCGATATTTTTCTTTACGCCGTGACCGACTTTGCTTTTGAATCTTGAATATCCTCCGCACGCGCCCACTCCGACTCCGCCGCCCCATTCGCAGTTTATTCTGCGAGCCCAATTTTCGAGTATCTGCAAGGCAACGCCGGATTGTGACCCCTCATAAAAACCGCAGTTCACTATGGCGTAAATTTTCGCTTTGGCTTGCTGTCTGTTTTTCAATACACGGGATATGGGGCGGGGAGAATTTATATATTCGGCGGTACTGCACATAAACGAAAGCAAATGCGACGGTATCCCGTCAAGATAAAGCGGAAAAACGAAAAGAATTGATGGGGACGGTTGTGTCAGATGTTTAATTAATTTATATTCGGCTATTTCGTTATCCGAGCGTTTGAATATGTTAAGAATTGCGGTATTTTTGTCTTTGAAACCGTTCCTGTTTACGTTCCCGGCGGTAAAATATTCAAGAAAATCCTCGATAAGCGCATGGCTTGAGCTGTTGTCCTGTTTGGGACTTCCGTTAATTATAAGAAGTGACATTTTTTATGACTGTTCCTTTCTTAAGCCAAATCAGAGTTTTACGCGGTGTTCCTCAGACAATCCGACGACTGATTTTTTACGTAAATATTTAAAAAGAGGGCTTTACGGCATAATTCAATTTCAGACTGTTCCGCAAATCGATATTGTTGACTATGACAGTGACAGTCCCTGCAGGCGTTCGCGGCTGTCAAGGAAAATGATGTTGTTTACCGTTGCGCCGAAGTTTTTACAGTTTGCATTTACCAGCCGGCACGCGGTATTTTTTTCGGCTTCGTTTAGCGAATCGCAAGTGCTGTCGGTGTAGAAATACGCGGAACAGGACAGCTTGTTGCTGTATCGAAGTCTGTGGCGCATTTCATTGTTTATTATTCTGAAGTACGGATGCACATATGAAATTGCGCGGTCCAAAACGTTTTTTACAAACGGACTGAAGGAGCCGTATGTCAGTTTGCTTACGATTATCAGAGATCCGCATTCGGAGAGAAGCTTGCCGGTATTTCCGAACCCGTCGTCTATCGGACATTGTCCGGGGGTTTTGACCCAGCATTTAAAACACCCGCGGCAGGGAGTTATAGCGCGGTTGTTTTCGATAAATATATGTTCAGAGTCTGATGGATTCAGATTTGCGGACGGTATATCCGTTATTATAAGCATCATGAAAATATTTCCTTGACTATACTATATTAATTTTATCCGCCGGAGCGTTATTGCTTTTACAGCTTAATTCTTGCCGCTTTTTTTGCCGTGTATTCGGTTTGTGATTGACAAAAAAGCTGATAAATGATATAATTTATATGTAAAAAACAGAATTTGACGGAACCTTTGGACATTGATAACGGGTTGAGAAAAAATCAGTTAAAAAAGCGAAATAAAATTTGAAAGGCTGTTGAAAAATGGTTACATATACGGACGAACAGAAAAAAACCGTCATTGACTGCGCGGTCGAAAGGCTTAAAGACCTTTTTCCCGACGCGCTGTGCGCTTTAAAGTGGGGAGGAAATGAGCAGGACGCCTGGAAGCTGATGGTTATGGGCAGATTGTCCGCGCAATGTACGGACGCGAGGGTGAATATCGTCTGTGAGGAATTATTTGAAAAATACGGCACTCCAGAAGCTCTTGCGGGAGCCGATATTGAGGATGTTGAAAAAATTATACGTCCATGCGGGCTTTATCACGTAAAAGCCGCGGATATTATAGGGGAATGCCGGATGCTGACAGAAAATTACGGCGGAAAGCTTCCCGACACGATGGAGGAACTTCTGAAGTTTCCGGGTGTCGGAAGAAAAATCGCAAATCTTTTGCTTGGAGATATTTTCGGTAAGCCCGGAGTGGTTACAGATACTCACTGCATTCGCATATGCGGAAGGCTGGGAATGTATCCGGAGCAATTAAAGGATCCGGGCAAGGTTGAAAAAATTCTTTCGGATCTGATAGAACCGCAAGAGCAAAGCGACTTTTGTCACAGGATTGTCATGTTCGGAAGAGAAGTCTGTACGGCGAGAAGCCCGAAATGTTCGGAATGCTGCCTTTCGGATATCTGCGCGGGGAAACGAGACGGTCATAGCGGTGATATTGATGAAATTTGAAAATCAGAAAATATTGCTCAGGGTAAAAGCTTCGAGTCTTGCGATTCTGGGCGCGGTTCCCGCAAGCATCTGCAGATATTTCTGATATTCATATTCGTTTTTTTCCGAACATGCGGCAACCAACATGGTTATGCAGTCGTCTACCTCGTTGATTTCATTGAAATTGACCGAAAGAGACACCAGGTTCTTTTTGCTTTCCCAATATTGTCGGATATTTTTTGTCATTTCTTCACAGTTTTCAAAATCCGAGTTTATCGCCTCGTCGGTGATGTCGGACAGCTTTTCACTAACCCCATTGATATAAATGTAATTTAAAGTGATGACGGTCGCGATTGTGACCATAACTCCGATGGCAATGTAAAAAGATCTCATTTCTGACTTACTCCCTTTCTGATTTGTACTTGTTTTGATGTATTATCAGGCGCTTGAGGACGGCTTGATTTGTGTTCCGTCCTTTTTTTGTATAAATATTTTCCCGGCGTCGTTTACGGTCATGCAAAATACTTCCGAGATTTTTACGCTGTGTTTTTCAAGCTTTGACTTAAGCCAATTTAAGTCCTTGCCAAGCATGTTCAGATTGTAACTGTTCGTTTTACCGTCCGAAATCAGGATATGCATGACTCCGCTGTCAAAGTCGGCAAGACCGAGTGTTTTTATGTCGGGGGGACGGCTTGAGCTTTTCGGCACAATGCTCATTTTTCCGTTTTCTTCTATGATGGCATAGTCTACGTCTTCAAGGTTGTAAATTCCGTTTTGCCTTATCTGTGAAATAAGTTCGTCAAGCGAAATTCTGGCGTTTTTCATTTCCGACTTGCTGATTACTCCTTTTGAGATGATTACGGCCGGTCGGGATGAAAGTATCTTTTTTACGGGAGGACAGTTAATCATCAGTATTGACGTTATGATTTCAAGAGACATCAGTGTGAGTATTGGAATTATTGCGTACATAATCGGAATTTCACTGTTGGTTATGGGCAAAGACGCTATTTCTGACAATAAAAAAGTGATAACAAGTTCCGAAAGCTCAAGTTCACCAAGCTGTCTTTTTCCCATAAGCCGCATAGTGATAACGAGCAATACATATATTATTACGGTTCTTATAAAAATCGTGAGCATAACTTTATCCTTGTTTTTATTTATAGTGTTATTTTGAACCGAAATCTGAAAAAAATACGCAATTTTGTTATGTCAAATTTTTGACCGTATATTTTAAGACCAAAAAATCAATGTTTTATGCCGGAATTTTTGTACAATTGAACTTTTTTAAGATTTTTTTTAAAAAACCCGAAAAAAGGTATTGACAAAAGGGGATAGAAGTGATATAATAAACAAGTCGCCTCAAGAGAGGGGACAAGCCGGGAAAAGGAAAGAGAGGGAAAGCTTTCCTGGCACGGCAAATCGAACCTTAACAATTGAACAGCAAAGAAGAAAGTACAAAGCAAGAAAAGCAAGTGCGAACGAATCTTGTCAAGAGAGAGAAAAGCTCTTTAAAAGTAATTAAGAGAAGCTAAGACAGCTCGAGAGATCAGGTCATGCCTGTGGGTATGATATGATATAAAGAAACACTCGAGAGTTTGATCCTGGCTCAGGATGAACGCTGGCGGCGTGCATAACACATTCAAGTCGAACGGAAGTAGCAATACTTCAGTGGCGGACGGGTGAGTAACGCGTGAGCAACCTGCCCT
>CASEEB010000173.1 GCA_949286815.1 uncultured Eubacteriales bacterium
GGTAGTTCTTGTGAATGTTCAGAAACTCAAAGCGCTTGATTACGACCATACCGATATCGCGTCATGGCTCGGAGAGGGCTACGCCTGCGGAGCCGTCGGAGAAATGGTTGCCGACCTCGAAAGATACGGCAAGCGTCACGCGGTTATTACCGGCGTCGTAGAGGGCGGAGACGACGGCGTCGCAAAGGAAATAGAAGAATGGTGCCGCGCGGCTCAGACCAGAAGAAGATTCCGCGATACCAACATAGCACAGATAGGAAGACCTTATCCCGGAATGATGGACCTTTACATCGACGAATCCAATCTGTACAGAAGGATGCATCTGTATACCAAACAGTTCGACTGGGAAAAGATGTGGGCTATTGCCGACAACATAACCGATGAGGAGGCTATCCGCGCCAAAGCGCAGGATATCCTTGACACATTTGATATTGAAGGCGGCGGAAGCATTGAAAAAGTCTGGGATATGGCAAAGTATGTAGTGGCGTTTGAACAGTGGGTAAAGGATGAAAAGCTCGGCTTGATAGCTTCTCATTACGACGGTTTTGCCACAGGCAAGGCGGGAGTTCTTGACAGTATGCTTATTCCCGCGTTCTCCATGCTTATCAAACAGGGCACTGCCTGCGCGGTTGAGGGAGACATAAAGGTCGCTATGGCGATGAGCATTTTGAAGACAATTTCCGGAACCGGTCAGCTCGCGGAAATGTACTCAATAGATTTCAATGACGACATTGCCATAATAGGCCACAGCGGTTCCGGCGACGCGGACATTTCCGAAAAGAAGCCTACTATGAAGATAGTAAAGGTATTCCACGGGAAAACCGGCGGCGGCTATCTGACACAATTCTATCCGTATACCGGTCCGGTTACATATCTTGCGATAACACAGGACGGGGACGGTCATTTCAAGTTCATAGTTGCGGAGGGAGTCAACGAGGAAGGCAAGATTCTTTCTTTCGGAGACACCAATATGAGAACAAGGTTTACCTGCGGGGCAAGAGAGTTTGTTACCCGTTGGAGCGAATGCGGACCTACTCACCATTTCGCGGCGGCTACCGGCAGACATATCGATACCATCCTGAAGGTCGCGAAAATATTCAACGTGCCGGTTGATGTAGTCGTAAGATAATCACAAGGCAAAACTTTATTTCGCGGCACAGATACCTGAAAGTGAAGTTCTTTCCGATAAATAGCCGCGCTGCATCAAGCATCTGAAACAGGGCTTTATGCTTTTATAAATATTCTTTCCGAGCCTTTCGGCAAAGGTCGGCTGTCTTAAGATTATTTTCTTGAGACAGCCTTTTTGGTTTCTGTAATTACGTCATGTTCATTATAAAAGCTGTCTTGACAACGCAAGCAAATTGTAGTATAATTATAATGTAAAATTGTTTCTGAAATTAAGAATTTTAAATATTATCGCGTACCTGTCTGCGGACGCAAATTTTCCGTACTCCGCACTTTTTCAAAATACTTACGCGGAATGAAAGGATCGTTATGGACAAAATTAAAATCGATGAATTACAGCAAACGGCAAAGAAGATACGATTGGGCGTTATAAAATCCGTACATGCCGCAAAATCCGGGCATCCGGGCGGGTCTCTTTCGATAGCCGACATACTCGCGTATCTTTACTTTGAAGAAATGAATGTGTATCCCTCTGACCCCAAGTGCGACAAACGGGACAGACTGGTGCTTTCAAAGGGACATACCGCGCCGGCTTTATACAGTGCGCTTGCGCTCAAAGGATTCTTTCCGTTTGAGGAGCTTGAAACCCTGCGCAAGGCAGGCAGCAGGCTTCAGGGACATCCCGATATGAAGGGCACTCCGGGAATAGATATGTCCACCGGTTCGCTCGGAATGGGCATCTCCGCGGCGTGCGGCATGGCGCTCGCCGCAAAAATTGACCGAAAAGATTACAGGGTCTATACAATTCTCGGAGACGGGGAGAGCGAGGAAGGTCAGGTGTGGGAGGCATGCATGTTCGCGGCTCATTATAAGCTTGACAATTTATGCGTGATTCTCGACTACAATAAGCTTCAGATAGACGGTCCGGTTGCCGAGGTTATCGGTCCCGCTCCGTTTGAAGACAAATTCGCCGCTTTCGGATTTGAGGTTATGACGATTGACGGACATGATTTTGAGCAAATTGAGGCTGCTTTCAGAAAAGCCAGAGAGACAAAGGGAAAGCCGTTTGCCATAATTGCCGATACCATAAAGGGCAAGGGCGTTTCTTACATGGAAAATCAGGTAAAATGGCACGGAGCGGCGCCTAACGACGAGCAATATGAAATCGCGTTATCCGAGCTGAGTCCGAAAAACTGAAACAGGTAAAATATTGAATTCACAAGAAAGAGCATCTGAATGATGACTGAAAGGATAGATATGTCAGAAAAAACAGCTACAAGAGAAGCCTATGGAAAAGCCTTGGTTGAGTTTGCCAAGACATACGACTTTGTGGTGCTTGACGCCGACCTTGCCGAAGCGACCAAGACCGGAATGTTCAAAAAAGAATATCCGGACAGGTTCTTTGACTGCGGAATTGCCGAGGGCAATATGATTTCGGTCGCGGCGGGACTCGCGGCCGCGGGAAAAACCGTTTTCGCGTCATCTTTTGCAATGTTTGCCGCCGGAAGAGCGTTTGAACAGGTCAGAAACAGCGTGGGATATCCTCACCTGAATGTGAAAATCGGAGCAACGCATGCCGGGATAACCGTCGGAGAGGACGGGGCGACTCACCAGTGCCTTGAGGATATCGCGCTTATGCGCACCATACCGGGAATGACCGTCGTCTGCCCGTCCGACGCCATTGAGGCCAGAGCGGCGGTTGAGGCCGCAATTAAAACCTACGGTCCTTTTTATCTCAGATTCGGCAGGTTCGCGGTCGAGAATGTCAACGACAGACCCGATTATCAATTTGAACTCGGAAAGGGAGTTCTGATGCGCGACGGCACCGATGTAACAATTGTAGCCACCGGCATAATGGTCGGAATCGCGCTTGAGGCGGCAAAGTTACTCGAAAACGAAAATATCAGCGCCAAAGTAATCAATATACATACCATAAAACCTATTGACCGTGAAATAATCATAAAGGCGGCAAAACAGACCGGAGCAATCGTCACCGCCGAAGAGCACAATATAATCGGAGGGCTTGGCTCGGCTGTAACCGAGGTGGTGTGCGAAAGCTGTCCTGTCCCGGTTCTCAGAGTGGGAATTGAAGACAGATTCGGTCAGTCGGGGGCGGTTCTTCCCCTGCTCTGCGAATACGGACTTACGGTTGATAATATTGTTACCAAAGCAAAGCTTGCCAGAAAACTTTCAAAAAGCTGACCCGTCATAAACCAAAAACATTCGTAGTATATTTTAAAACAGATAAACACTGAGTATAAGCGAGGCCTAACGAAATGGGAATAATCAGAGCGACAATGAGCGCTGTGGGCGGCGGGCTTGCCGACCAATGGCTTGAGGTGCTTGAAGCCGACAATATGGACGACAATACCGTTTTCACAAGCGGAATTGCAGTTCGCGCGAACGATAAAAGAAACCGGAACAGAAAAGGAACCGAGGACGTGATATCCAACGGTTCGGTGATCCATGTATACCCCAATCAATTTATGATGCTCGTTGACGGCGGCAGAATCGTAGACTATACCGCGGAGGAAGGGTATTACACTGTTGACGATTCCTCCGCTCCCTCTCTTTTCGGAGGGCAGTTCGGAGACGCTCTCAAAGAGACTTTCGGGCGTATTAAATTCGGAGGAGTCACATCAGGCAAACAAAAGGCGTTCTTTGTAAATTTACAGGAAATCAAGGGAATCAAGTTCGGCACCAAATCTCCGGTCAATTATTTTGACAATTTTTATAATGCGGAGTTGTTTCTGCGCGCGCACGGCACTTACTCCATCAAAATAACCGACCCCATCAGATTTTACGCCGAGGTCATTCCGAAAAACGCCGAAAGAGTTGAAATTCAGCAGATAAACGAACAGTATATGTCTGAATTTCTTGAGGCGCTGCAAGCCGCGATCAACAGAATGTCAGCCGACGGGATAAGGATATCATATGTTCCGAGCAAATCGGGAGAGCTTTCGGAATATATGTCCTCCGAGCTTGACGAAAGCTGGAAAACCTTAAGAGGGTTTGAAGTGCTCTCGGTCGGAATCGCAAGCGTGTCATACGACGACGAATCGAAAAAACTCATCAATATGCGCAACCAGGGCGCCATGCTGGGAGACGCCTCGGTAAGAGAAGGCTACGTGCAGGGCGCCATGGCAAGAGGTTTTGAGGCGGCGGGCTCAAATTCCGCCGGCGCGGCGCAGGCCTTTATGGGAATGGGCATGGGAATGAGCTCATCCGGCGGCTTTATGAGCGCGGCTTCCGAAACAAACCGCGCGCAGATGGAAAGAGATTTTCAGG
>CASEEB010000174.1 GCA_949286815.1 uncultured Eubacteriales bacterium
TCCTGTAATAGCGATTTCCGCCTTGCCGGGAAATCTGACTCAGACCTTTGCCAGCGGTGACAGGGTTCTGAATCTGCTACAGGAAGAACCTGCCGTGATACCTGTAAAAAACGGCGTCAGGTTTGAATACGAAGACCTTAATGTGACCGATCTTTCCTTTTCATATGACGGGGAGGCAAAAATTCTTTCGGATATATGTATGTATGCGAAAAAAGGAGAGATCATCGGCATAGTCGGAGAATCGGGATGTGGCAAATCGACTTTTTTAAAACTGCTTCTGCGTTTCTGGCAAAAGAGCGGAGGCAATATCGAATACAACGGAACCGATATCGACAGGGTGGACTCGGACAGCCTGCTTGAAAATGTTACGATGGTGAGTCAGACCACATATCTTTTTGACGATACCATAGAGCAAAATCTTCGCATAGCAAATCCCAACGCCACCCGGCAGCAATTGGAGGAGGCCTGCAGGCTCGCCTCAATATATGATTTTATATCTGCGCTGCCTGACGGGTTTCAGACCGGAGTGGGAACTCTCGGAGACAATCTTTCCGCGGGTGAAAAACAGCGTATCGGACTCGCAAGGGCGTTTCTGCGCGGCAGCGAACTTATATTGCTTGACGAACCGACCAGCAATGTGGACAGTATAAACGAGGGAATTATTCTTAAATCGCTTAAAGCTCAAAAAAATAAAAAAAGCATAATTATAGTGTCGCACAGAGAGTCCACAATGGCTATTGCGGACCGTATATATCGTGTCAAGGAAGGCAGAATGTATGAGCAAAAATAAGATTGAAAGCAAACGTGAGAGAGAAAAGCAGACAGTTTCTCTTATGATAAGCATATATTGCAGAAAAAATCACGGGTCAGGGAAAACATTGTGCCCGGAATGCCGGGATCTGAAAAACTATGCTATGATGCGAAGTGAAAAGTGTCCCTTTATGGAAACAAAAGCATTCTGTTCTAACTGTACGGTACATTGTTATAAACCCGAAATGAGAGAAAAAATACGGGAAGTCATGAGATTTTCGGGTCCGCGTATGATTTTGTATCATCCTATTATGGCGGTACGCCACGTAATTGAGATGAAAAAAGAGAAAAAACGACTGTCGCAAAACCAATCAGGCGACACGGTGAGAAAGGGAAAGGCAAATGAGTGAAAACAAAAATAATCTGACTGAAGAAGAGATCGCCATAAATGAGCTTGTCAAAGAGGCGGGAGACATAAACTCAAACAAATCGAATTCGGGAGAAAGCGACAGTATACCCAAACACAGCTACAGGAGAGGCATTTTTCGTAAATTCAAAATCAAGGATATTGTGTTTTTGGCAGTTATAACGGCAATGATGCTGCTGACCGGTTCTGTCATGCCTTTGCTTATACATATTCCCGTATTCGGGATAATACAACTTGGTCTCGGAATACAGTTTTCTCTGTTTCCCGTAGTAGGTCTTATGAAAGTAAGAAAACCCGGTTCACTTTTACTTATGTCCCTGTTCAGCGGTGTACTGCTCGTTTTTATGTTTCCGCCGATGTTTTTCTGCCTTGCCGTTTGCGCTTTGGTTTCGGAAATTTTTGTATTTGTTATTTTCAGAGGATATGATAAAGATCGCGCGTGTGTACTTGCCGGAACGCTGTATATGCCGTTGACACTTCCTTTTCTGTATGTTTATTACAACTTCCTGTATACCTGGACAAACGAAGAAAATGAAGCGGTATCTCAGTTTGTTGGTTCGGATCCGTTGCCCGCGATTCTGCTTTCTGTTGCCGTTTTGGCGCTTTGCTTTGCGGGTTCTGTTCTCGGCATGTTTATTTCCCGTGAGCTGAGAAAGGCGGGAGTGCTGAAAAAATGAGTTTTTTCCGTTATAAAAGAAACCTGTATCCGTTGTTTGCCGTATTTTCATGTATTTTTATTATAGTGTTCGGTTTCATAATGGCGAAAAAAATCGAGTTTACGTATTATTTGTGCGGACTTTTTGTTTGGCTTATTTTATTCGGATGCGCGAAGGCATGTTTTAAAGTATTGCCGATAGCGGTTTTAATAGGCGGTATTTTTTCCTGCATTTCATATTTTTCATCCGGAGGCGATATTAATGCGGCGCTTGCGATGATTAACCGTTTCGGCGCGCTGTTTCTCGCGCTCGTACCGGGTATGAGTGTAGAGCCCGTGGCAATGACGCGTAACCTGTCGCAAATAAAAACGCCGCGAGCGCTCACTCTCGGAATGCTCATTGTAATGTCTTTTATTCCGGTTCTGAAATCGGAGGTGAGACGTGTACGCGAGGCAATGAAAACAAGAGGAGCCGGCAGTATTATGAATCCCAAAATAATGTACAGGGCATTTTTCATTCCCATGGTTACGCGTATCGTGGATATATCGGACACTTTGTCGCTTTCCATAGAGACCAGGGGATTTGCGCTTGATGGGTCAGCGTATACGGTTTATAAGAGAGAATATGTATGTATGTCGGATGTTGTATATATCGCGGGGATATTGGCGGGCGCGGGATTGGCGGTGATATTGTGAATGCGGTTGAACTGAAAAATGTGTCATTTTCTTACGAGGGCTTTGATCGGAATGTTCTGAATAATGTGAACTTTAATGTGAGGTACGGAGAGGTATCGCTGCTTTCCGGCCATTCGGGAGAGGGAAAAAGTACTCTGTTATCTTTGATATGCGGTATTATTCCCAATGTTATGCCGGGAAATCTGTCCGGAGAGCTCCTGATTGACGGCGAGAATGTCAAAGGCAAAAAAATGAGCGAGATCTGTCGCAAAGTAGGCGTGGTTTTACAGAATGCTGACAGTCAGATAGTACAAAAGTACGTTGAGGACGAGATTGCGTTCGGATGTGAAAACTTTGCTTTTTCGCAACAGAAGACAGCCGCGCAGATAAACAGAGTATGTAAAATAATGAAACTTGACGGTACATGTCAGACGAGAACCCTTTCGGGAGGTCAGAAACAGAGGCTTATCACAGCGTCGGCGCTTGCCACATGTCAAAGGATTTTAATTCTTGACGAGCCGCTTGCCAACCTTGATATTGAGGGTGCCAATTTACTTATGAATACCTTGCGCGCGCTTGCAAAGGCGGGATATGCCGTGCTTGTTGTGGAGCATCGTCTGGACATGGTGCTTCCGTATGTGGACAGTGTTTGGAATATCGCGTCCGGTCTTTTGAACAAAGTTGAGGATAAACAAGAATATCTGTATTCACAGTCACTGACAATAGATGACAGCGCGTTTTCGCATAACAGCGGAAAGGTTCTCATATCTGTCCAAAATGTGGGCTTTTCTTCCGGGCGGAAAAGTATACTTTCCGATGTATCTTTTGAGGTGAAAAAAGGAGAGAGACTTTTGCTTCTCGGTGAAAACGGTTGCGGAAAAACGACTTTGCTGCGCCTTATCGCAAGACTGTGCAGCCCCACGTCGGGAAATATTGTTCAGAATATAGACCGTTCTTTCGGAAGAAAAAAACATGGCAAAAAATGGTTTTGCCGTGTGGGGATTGTATATCAGAACCCGAATTATCAGCTTTTTATGCCGACCGTGGAAAAAGAGGTTGCATATAACGCGATTTCTCCCGAATACGCCGAGAAAATGTTAAATATTTTCGGAATTGATGGGTTAAGGAACAGGCATCCTCAGTCACTCTCGGAGGGACAGAAGCGCCGTGTGTCGATAGCCGCGGTAGCGGCGGGAAATCCCGAGCTTCTGTTGCTTGATGAGCCTACCGTAGGACAGGATTATAGTGGACTTCTGAGCCTTGTAAAAACGCTCAACGAGCTTCACAACTCGAGTAAAAATACAATAATTTCGGTTACTCACGATATGCGCTGCGCAAACGCGCTTTGTGATCACGCGGTATGGATTAAAGACGGTAAGGTTTTACGCGAGGGTGGAAAAGAGCTTGCGCGTGAATATTTTTTCGGGAATTCTTTAAAAGAAAGGCTTGTATCCGGGCAAAGTGAAATTTAACAGAGAACTGTCGGAAAATTTTTGTTCCGATATTTTGAAAGGTTCATATTATAATGAAAAACAAAACCTATGAGCGTCCGAGAAAAAATACTTCGGACGAAGCATACACGGTAAGCGGGATCGATATTCCGCATTCCGAAAAGGTATCCGGCGTTTTTCCCGGAATCGATCTTGTATATGACGTATTTTGTGAGGACGGCGTATTTTATAAACCTAAAGACGCAAAAAATATTATTGAGATCCGTTTTTGCCGCGAAGGGATGATAGAACATCAGACAAACCTGGAGCTGTATTATCTGACGTCCGGGGATTTGTCAATATCGGTGATGAACGAAAACAAAGACTACCGGTTTCCGCTGCGTCACTATATCGGCATATCTGTTTACATAGATACGGAAGTGGCTCCGGAATGTTTCTCATGCTTCTTAAAGGATGTAAATGTCAATCCTTCGCGAGTGGCAAGACGGTTGTGCGGTGACAAGGGAAGTTTCATAATCCGTTCTCAAAGCCACATCGGGCGCATCTTTTCGGAAATTTATTCGGTTTCAGACAATTGCCGAATGGGTTATCTTAAAATCAAGATTCTTGAACTGCTTTTATTTCTCAGCAATGTGGATCCGGCTGTCAACGATATCAGACATATTACCGTTCCGATGTCTCAGGCATCTCTTGCAAAGCGAGTATCGGCGTATCTTGAGACTATGACCGATCTGCATGTTACTCTCAGTCAGCTTTCACGGGAGTTTCATGTATCACAGACACATTTGCAAAACGCCTTTAAAGGTGTATACGGAATTCCGGTCTGTGCGTACATACGCAATTTGAAAATGCGGTCGGCGGCATTGGTGCTGTTGAATAACGATCTTTCCGTACTTGAAGTGGCAGGGAGATTCGGATACGACAACGCCAGCAAATTTTCCGCGGCTTTCCGTTCGGTAATGGGTTGCACACCGAAGGATTACAGAAAGATGAATCATATGTACATAGTATAAAAATAACATAACTGAATGTCGAAAAATGTTTTTGCAAAATCTTTGTGTCGCATCGGAGCATTTTTGTGTTGTTTCGGAGTTGAAATGGCGGTAAAAAAATTGTATAATAAAATAAACCTTGTAAAGGTATTATTTTTAATATATAAGTTAGTTTAAACTAACCAAGAGGAGATGAGCATGAGTGTTGTAATAATAGGTGGAAATGAATGTATGACCCGTCAGTACATAGACCTGTGTCAGGAGTATAAATGCAAGGCAAAGGTATATACAAAAATGTCAAACGGAGTAAAGTGCGCCGGCAGACCCGATCTGCTCGTGCTTTTTACAAGTACGGTTTCCCACAAAATGGTACGATGCGCATTGGCTGAGGCAAAAAAACAAAATATAAAAATCGCGCGATCTCATACAAGTTCTATGGCGGCTTTAAAGAATATACTTGAAGAGCATGTTTCAAAGGAGAATGCATAATGTCTGAAGAGTTGATTGTGCGTTATTGTTCGCCCACTCTCGCGGGCATAAAGACCGGAAGTCTGTTTTCATGTTCTTATTCCGATATTTCAGAAATGCGGGACGGTCTTAGATATTTTAACCGGCTATTGGGAAAAAAGGGGTTGCGTGTGCTGCCGCTGTACAGCCGGAATAACCGCGCGCTTATTTATGTTTATCGTCCGTCAATGCTTGCAATGGACTTACGGGATATAGGCGCGATGTGCATACTGCGGGAAAGAGGATATGTCGGCAGCACTCCTGCCTCATGTATAGCGCGACTGAAAAGACGGATTGCCGATGACGGGGATTTTCCGCATGAGATAGGTTTGTTTCTGGGCTATCCCGTCGAGGATGTGCACGGTTTTATCGAGAATAAAGCCGAAGGGTGCAAATGTGTCGGATGCTGGAAAGTATACGGAGATACGGAAATGGCGCAAAAACTTTTTAAGAAATACAAAAAGTGTACTGAGGTATACTGTTCACAGTACGCAAGTGGCAGATCCGTGGAAAAGCTTACAGTGTCGGTATAACATAATTTTGAAAAGAAATCTGATATAAGAAAGGTAGGATTTATTATGGGAAAAATTGCGGTAGTATATTGGAGCGGTACCGGAAACACGGAGGCGATGGCTTCGGCTGTGGCTAAGGGCGCCGAGGAATCGGGCGCCGAGGTTAAAGAGTTTACCGCGTCCGAATTTGATTTTTCGATGATGGATGATTTTGACGCGGTGGCGTTCGGCTGTCCTTCGATGGGTTCCGAAGAACTTGAGGACAGTGAGTTTTTGCCGATGTTCACCGATTGCGAGTCAAAATTGTCCGGGAAGAAAATCGCGCTTTTCGGCTCCTATGGGTGGGGAGACGGTGAATGGATGCGCAATTGGGAAGAGAGATGTAAGAACGACGGGGCAGTGTTTGCGTGTGATTATGTTATCTGCAACGGCTCTCCCGATGACGACGCCGTTTCCGCGTGCAGGGAACTCGGAAAATCGCTTGTCTGAAAATCGGTTTGATCCCGAATAAAATTTCCAAATAAATAACGTAGTGAAAATTGACTGCCGCATACCGTAAATTCGGTTTTTGCCGGCAGTTTTTTTATGAACGAAACCCGCCGGCTCGGCTTGGTGGGTTATTACTTTAATTTAACAGATAACATGATGTTATAACTCAAAAATCAAAATTAAATTTAATAAAATTTCAAAGATTATCATTTTATTATTGTAAAATATAGATATTTGTGCTATAATTTAATAAGAAATAAGTGGCGTTTAATGCAATTTATGCGAGGTGCAGTCAATGAATACAATGGCTATAAATGGTGGATTTGTATATTATTCATCGGAATATGTTTTAAATGTAAGTAGGAGAAGGCAAATCGAGAAAAGAAAGGAAATAAAACTATGAAATATTATGAACCTAAAATTATTTCCGAAGATTTATATGAATTATATTACAAAATACCAAAATCTCAATGCAAGAGTAGATGTTACAAATGTTGTACTAATATGATTCAGTACACTCCTAGCGAGTTTAAAGCAATGGGAGGATATGAATATAACGAAAAATGTTCTCACCTAAAAGAAGGCAAGTGTTCTATATATGAGAATCGTCCTTTTGTATGCAGAATTTATGGCGCAAGTGAACTTTTCAAATGCGAGGATTGTGTTCCGGAAAGGTTTCTTGGCGAGGAAGAAACCTTAGAACTTGTGCATCAATAT
>CASEEB010000175.1 GCA_949286815.1 uncultured Eubacteriales bacterium
CACGAATATATAATTGGTAACGACGGTGGTGTATGGTCTCCTGCAAGCTCCACAGTAACGATAGACAACCACTCTGACAAGGCTATTACCTATGCAGCTAAATTTGAACGCAAAGAAGATTTTGATGTTGATAAATACGGAGACATTAATCTTGAGTTTGATGGTTATGTGGCAGATACGAAAGTTGAAATTCGTGGTTGTCCACAAAGCGGCGAAGCTCCTAGAGCTACTGTTACTTACGGACTTACAGGTGAACCCAAGATTTCTCAAATAAACAGTATTACTCTCGGTACATTGACTGTAACCATAGCTCCTGTCACACCTGAAACCGGTAACTGATATATTGGTTTGATGATAATGTATTGACGCATTATCTCGTTTACATGTTTAATTGACTAACTATATGATAACGGCGGAGGAACCAGCCGCGATGGATTCCTCCGCCGGAACAAAAAAAGCGAAAGAAAGGCGGTAATAAGAATATGAAATTATGTGCGGCGTATTTTGTGAAAACAGCGGTTGTTATTGTGTTGATAGGCTGTTTTACTATGCTGAATTTTTTATCCTTTGCCGCCGACATCGATTCGGCTGAATCGGATATTCTTATAAATGTTGAAATTACGGGGTACAAATACCGCTATTCCTGCGATATAATATATTACAGCATGAAATTCTCTTTTAATCTTCGCGGCGTCGAAACAAACACCGAAACGGGTGAATCAAGCATATCTTACGGTGATTGGCTGATGTTGGGAAAAAAACAGTCGGAGGTTGAACTTATCGTTATAAATCACTCCGATACTCCTATTTCGGTTACAGTTCATTTAAACAAAGAAGATTTCGATAAAAGCGGTGTTGTTATCTTGAGAAAAGGTTTGGAAAATACTTTTATAGATTCTTGTCCCGTTGCACATGAATCGGAACCTTATTTTGAAAAAATGAATATAAATATAGAAAATTACCCGTATGTTGATTCATGGAAAGGCGAAAAACGCATCTATGTCTGCGTGGATATAATACCTGCAAGCGGTTATGCCACAAACGGGGAATATTTCTACGGAAATTGAAAAAACGGTGAAAAGAGGTGTTGCTATATGAAATCTTTCGAAAAACTGAATAATACCGCAAAGTCTCTTTGCGCTGTTTTGACGGCATTGATTTTGATTCTGACTTGTACGTTAAACACGTTTGCTGTCGATGAAACAACGGAGGATACAACTTCTCCATCTGTTGATATTGATCCTGGAAATAACGAGCGATATATATATGCAATAGAGATAGAATTCGGCTCTTTCGGCTTCTATTATGACTACGGCACATGGGACGTAAATGATCTTTGTTATAAAAGCAATCAAAGTTCTGCCGATCCTTCCGCCGACACTAAACAAGGCAGTCCCGGTTGGTATGGCTTTGACGGAAACGCAAATAAGATAAGCGTTAATATCATGTCTATCGAAGATCCTGTTCGTATAAATTTGAATTTTGAATTGGGTAATCTTGATGCCAACTGCGTTAATCTTGATGCCGACTGCGTTAAAATGTTTTTTTACTCAAGCAACGATTTTTTATCGGTAAATTGTTTGAATGAAAATAATCCCAATTCATATTCTTTTGATATGACTGAAACCGGTAATGAAGAAATTTATTTTTCGCTTTCAGGAAAACCGACTATTACGACTATTACTTCCGATAAAGAAATCATCGTACAGGATTTTGTTAGTTCTAATCTTTACGTTATAGGTCAACTTACTTTGGAAATATCGTTATCTTCCGATAATGAAAGCGGACAGAATTAAATCAATTTTATTGAGTGACTCAGCATAGATGTTAAAGAGGATTTTTATGACTGGAAAAAAGATATGTTATACTTCATTAGTTCGTAATATAATATTCGGTGTGGTTGCGCTCTTGATAATATCACTTTCGATTTTATTGTTTGCTTTCATGATAACGAGGGAGCCGGAGCTTTTGGATTCGAAAAGAACTGTCGGCACTCCGGGTGAGCTTCCCGAAGAATACGGATACAGCGTTTACAGCGCAACGGATATTTGCGACATCGCCATATGCGGCGCTCCTGATATAATCGACGGAAAAGAAGTTAAGTTATATCTTACAAATCCCGAAACGAACGATTTATATATCCGCGCCGAGATATACACGGTGAAATTCACATATAATGAAAATGGCGAGATCACGGCGGCGGAGCCTGATAAACTTATCGGCAAGAGCGGCTTTATTTGTCCCGGAGAATATGTGGAAAGTTTGACTCTGAAGAAAAGACTGAGCAAAGAGCAAACTCCGGTAATGATAAAGATAGCGACTTATTCTCCCGATGATGAAACGAGCCGCGGTTTCTTCTATATAAATACTACTCTCGTAAAATAAAAAAAGCTATGAAGATTTTCTTCATAGCTTTTTTGTTTGATGATTATGCGCGATGCTCCTGTTGTTACTCCTCCAGATACAACACAAGGCATACTTGATTTTACGCCCTATCCAGATGAAGTGATGATAACAATACCAAACACAAACGGATTGAAAATGCAAGCAAACGGGCTAATGGAATTTATGCTTTACGATATGCGTTCCCGTCCCGAATATGAGGCTAATATCGTAGCCGCCGAGATTCTGCTGCCTGATGATGATGTCCTTGAACTTATTTACGATTACGGTTACGATGTCGAGCAGATTG
>CASEEB010000176.1 GCA_949286815.1 uncultured Eubacteriales bacterium
CTGCGATGAGATTGCGGATATTATAAACGAAAACGCCGCAAACATATTGGGAGATATAATTCTGGAGGAAGACTCCGGCGGATACGGTATCATAAGTGATTATTTGTCGATAATAAAAGACTGAACAGAAAGGAGATCAAAAAATGAACAACGAAAACGCCAATATTAAGGACAGCAATGTGCCGACAGTACCCAGAAGAATACTTTCTTCTCTGCTCTCCAGCATATCAGCCGGAGTTGTGCCGAGAAGCGGCGCTCCGTACATCGCGATAGGACGTCAGGACGAGATAGCCGCGTTTCTCTCCGACCTCGAAGAAGTGGACCAGGGCGGAGGCGCCATGCGTTTTCTCATAGGCAGATACGGCAGCGGTAAAAGCTTCCTGATTCAGCTGATACGCGGATACGCGCTTGAGAGAGATTTCCTGACGGCAGACTGTGACCTGTCTCCCGAACGCAGACTTTACGGCACCGGCGGAAGCGGTGTGGCAACCTACCGTGAGCTTATGAAAAACTTGGCGTCAAAATCCGCTCCCGACGGAGGCGCGCTTTCCAAAATAATCTCACGTTGGATAGGCAAACTCAGGTCAACTCTGCTTGAGTCCGGTTACAAGCCCGATTCCCTGGAATTTTCACAGGAACTGAGCAAAAAAGTATCCTCCGAGCTTTCAGAGCTTGAGTTTTTGGTCGGAGGCTTTGATTTCACCTGTGTTATTACACAATATTACAAGGCGAGCATATCGGAAAACGATGACGCAAATGAAAAGATGAGCGCCTGTCTGCGCTGGCTGAGAGGGGAATACGCCACAAAAACAGAGGCGAAAAACGCGCTCGGTTTTTCCGTATCGGTGATTATAAACGATGAGAACTGGTATGATTTTCTCAAGCTTTGGGCAGCGCTCGCGCATAAAATGGGATACAGAGGGCTTGTGGTCTTTATAGATGAATGCGTAAATCTATATAAAATACCCCACCGGGTCAGCCGTGAAAACAACTACGAAAAAATTCTTTCAATGTTCAACGACACCCTTCAGGGCAGGGCTCCGGGACTTGATATAGTTTTCGGAGGCACTCCTCAGTTTCTTGAGGATACAAGGAGAGGACTGTTCAGCTATGAAGCCCTGCGTTCAAGGCTTTGCGACAGCCGTTTCGCGCTTGACGGATTCAAAAACCTGATAGGACCCGTAATCCGCCTGCGCCGGTTGTCCGACGATGAGCTCTACGCTTTGATCTGGCGCGTAACTCTGCTCTATTCGCAATACTACAATTGGGACTGCCCGGTTACAGACCAAAACCGTATAGATTTTCTCAACATCTGCACTTCACGCGCGGGAGCCGACAGCATGATAACTCCCCGTGAGATGCTGAGGGATTACATGACTGTGCTCAATATACTGATGCAAAACCCCGAAGCGTCTTTTGACGATGTTGTAGGCAATAATCTGACACTTGAGCACTCCAAGACCACCGACGACGACATTTTTCCGGAGCCGCAGGTACAGAATACCCATGAGGACTCGCAGCACGACCGTAAATATTCCGCAAACGACATAGATTTCTGATCTGTATATTATTTATGTTTATAAATTCCGCCATGTAATAAAGGAAAGGAACCAAGTAAAATGACCGAGGCAGACAAAATTTTTGAACGCTTCCCCGATTTTATACGAGAATATATCTACTCACACTCATGGGAATCACTGAGGGCAGTCCAGGTCGCCGCGGCAAAAAGCATATTTTACGGCGACAACAACCTGCTGTTGACTTCATCCACGGCAAGCGGGAAAACCGAAGCGGCGTTTTTTCCTATTCTTTCACTTCTGCACGAAGACCCTCCGCATTCTGTCGGAGTCATCTATATAGCTCCTCTTAAAAGTCTGATAAACGACCAGTTTGAAAGAATGCGCGAACTTCTCGACATGACCGGAACCGAAGTGACTCACTGGCACGGCGATGTCGCCGCTTCACATAAAAAAAGACTGCTTACAAATCCGAAGGGCATTTTGCAAATTACCCCCGAGTCTCTTGAGGCAATGCTTATAAACAGACCAAACGACATTCCGCGGCTGTTCGGGGATTTGCGGTTTATAGTAATCGACGAGATACACACACTGACCGGCACCGACAGAGGGAACCAGATAATTTGCCAACTGTCGAGAATTGCCCGTCTTATCGGACATCATCCGCGTCGCGTCGGGCTTTCCGCGACCGTCGGAGACCCCGAGCTTGCAGCCGAATGGCTGAACGCCGACACCGGAAGAGATATTGATATACCGCGTTTTACGGAAAATAAAATTCACTGGCGGCTCGCCTTAGAACATTTCTATATACAAAATCCCGCGAATTCCGATTTGTCGGACGACAAAAAGTCTGAATCAGAAAGCTCTGATGACAATAATAAAACCGAAAAATCGAATACCGGCGGCAATGCCAAGACATCAAAAGAACATTACGGTATCCCCGCAATGATAGACCCTGGCTACGAATTCGTATATGACTGCGTAAGGGACAAAAAGGCAATCGTATTTTCAAACTCACGCGAAGAAACCGAATATATCTGCGCGACATTGCGTCAGATTGCCGCGTTAAGACATGAAAACGACGGACGGATACTTATCCATCACGGCAATCTTTCCGCCTCTTTGCGTGAGGAAGCCGAAATGAAAATGCGAAACGATGAAGAATCAATAGTATCGTGCGCCACGGTTACGATGGAACTCGGAATCGATATCGGAAAGCTTGAACGGGTAATACAAATTGAGGCGCCGAATACCGTTTCAAATTTTCTGCAAAGGCTCGGACGCTCGGGTCGGCGTTCAAATACTCCGGA
>CASEEB010000177.1 GCA_949286815.1 uncultured Eubacteriales bacterium
GCGAATATCTCCCCCGCGGTACTGACCCGCGCAAAATATTCGTCAAGCTTTCTTTTCAGTTCATTTACATGCAACAATTCACCCTGCGGGCAAAAAATGTGGGTATAGTTGCCCTCACCGCAAATCAGGTCGAGCTGAGAGATAAGAGAGCCATACATCTTATCGGTCTCGGTATATCCGCAGCTTGATATTACCACAAGCTTCTTTTTCAGCAAAGATTCGTATCTGAACTCATGAAAGGATTTCGCCGATACCGGGGAGACCTCATAGCCATACGCTTTGGTAAAAGGAAGCATCCTGTCCGTAAACTGTTTCATTACGGACGGCATACCGAAAAAGTACAGCGGAAAAGACTCAATTATTACATCCGACCTCAATACCGATTTTCTGATATCCTCCATATCGTCTTTTATAACACACTCACCCGGTGTTCTGCTCCAACAGGAAAAACACCCGGTACATGGTAAAATATTCTTTTTATACAAAGTAACCGTATCAACCTGACACTCACAAACCCTGCTTATCCCCCCGACAAACGATTCGGCTATACGCAAAGTTCCGCTCCGCTCGGCTCTCGGGCTGCCGTTGACAAGCAAAATATTCATTTTCCCAAAAACCTCACTATACGGTCAAATTCTCTTTTGGCAATTTCAACGCCATGGTTATAATGAGCCATAATAATATTTTTATCGGACTCAAATTTGGACATGTCCTCAATTTCCGGCTGTATTACCAATACCCTGCCTTCGTTTACAAAGCTGTTTAAAATATCCACCTGAGCCTCATACATACTAACCCTGTCAAAACACGCGCATATAAAAGCCGGATATCCTTTATACATCCGTTCTATTATCGTGCGGTACTTGGTATAATTTGTAGGCTTTCCCGCGCTGCTTTTCGTAAGTACCACAATAACCCTGTCGCACCCTCTCTCAAAAGCCCGTACCACCGGTATGGAATCCGCAATGCTTCCGTCAAGGTAATGTTTTCCGTCTATCTCAACCGGCCGGCAAAGCACCGGCACGGAACACGACGCTTTTACCATATCGGTCAGGCGTTTGTTGTGTTTTTTCTCACTCAGATATTCCGCCTGCCCGCTCTCACAGCAGGTGACAACATATTCTACCTCCATATCAGACTTGTAGTATGTATCAAAATCAAAGAAATAATCATCGCTGTAAGGGTCTGTGTCATACATCTTGTCAAGATTCAGCACATTTCCGGTTTTTATCAGTTCACCCGCCTTGTTGAACAGCTCTTCTTTGGGCCGGAGTATAACATTTTTTGTTCTTCCGGGCTGATTTGATTTATATGCCATCGCGTTGCCGCCGCCTGCGGAAACCCCTACGGCATAATCTGTCCTCAGATCGTTTTCCATAAAATAATCAAGCACTCCGGCCGTAAATATTCCGCGCAGCGCACCGCCTTCAAGTACAATCCCCGTTCTCATTCTGCCGCCTCTGATCTACGATTTTTTGGAAAATCTGATTTTGTTGTTTTTCTTCTTTTCCTGCAGTCGGTCGATAATCTTTACGGTATAATAAGCGTTGAAAAGATTTTGCCCGCCGTCTATAAGCAAGGAAACTCCGATAAGTATATTCACAATATCTCGGTTATCAAGCAGGTCAAATATCAAAAAACCTCCCGAGCCAATGCAGAACACAGAACCCAAAAGTATTATCCACCACTTGCCAAGTCCGAATTTTTTCGCGTCCGTAGCGGTCTGTAATTTAAACACTCCGTCGATAAGTACGAAAAGCCCGATATGCAGATTAGAAGAATCCACCGTAGAACCCGACTGAACCAAGAACAAAATACCGATGATAATAACAAGTATCCCCAACGCCAGATCAAACTGAAAGGCAAGATGATATATGTCATATGAAAAATAACCTATAATTTTGACGATTCCGCATAAAATCAAAGTTCCTCCTATCACATAGCACAGAATATCAGCCTCTATGGAGTGACCCGCAATATACAGAATGCCCACCGCGCACAAAAGAAAAGAACATATTATATATAATATTTTCGCGAATTTAAGCGACGATTTCATTTTGGTTCCGCCTCTCCGATTTATTCAATAAGGGGCTAAGCCCCGTCATTCAACGTTTTCAGTGGGAAATTGTATCACCCCACCGAAAAAAATCAAGTGGCACCGCCGCCTGAGAGGCGGGTGACATCTTAATTTAGTTATAATAAAAAGAAAACTCTGCATGTTTCCGCCCGAGCGGTCAATCTCAATTCATGATTTTCCATATTAATTATACAATAACCGTGTTTTAATTAATATAGACAAAATTTTTACGGTGTGAAAAATTCATACACGAAAAAATCTTTACGCAATTTTAGGACAATTCTTAAAAATTGCCCAAAAAAACCTCGCGACAAAGTCCGAGGCTTTTTAATCTCTTTTTTCCTGTCCGCTCAACAGGTTCAGGATGTTTTCATGAAATAAAACAAGCATCCGTTTCAAGTCATCCTCGGACAGATCCTTCATCCGTCCGTTCATCCACTCGTTAACCGCGCCAATTACAGTATATGTCAGTATTTTGCATATCAGACGCAAATCTTCACTGCTTCGTGAGGTTTCCGCCACAAGATTTTCAACAGTATTACTGACAATATACTCCACCGCTTCCGAGATGTGCCGCTCAAGGCAGAATTTGTCGCGTGAAGCATATATATTCTTTATAATCTTTTTATTTTTTACCGCCTCTCCGATAAGCTTAATCGTAAACTCATCAGGTTCAAGAACCAATTGTCTGTCATTGACGATTTTTTCAACCGCCGTTCTGAGTTCTTCCTCAAACAGCTCGTAAACATCGCTGTAATAATAATAAAAAGTGTTTCTTGTGACCGAACACTCCTCTATTATTTCCTTTACGGTTATTTTGTCAAGAGGCTTTTCGGAAAGCAGCTTGTAAAAAGCCTCTATAATAGCTTTTTTGGTAAACTGTGCCATATTCTCCTCTCACACCTCAGGACAATTTACGCCCGGAAGAATTTTAAAAACCAAGTCCGGTAATACAGCATCACGAAACTTCCGGCAACCCGAACGAAAGTTGCTTAACACATATTTTCAGGTAATTTCTTTCCGCCGAGAATATGAAAATGCACATGCTTTACCGACTGACATCCGTCTTCCCCTACATTTGAAATTACTCTGTATCCTCCGGAAAGCCCCGCCTTTGCGGCTATTTTGGGAATCGCCTCAAAGACAGCGCGCACACTGTCGCTGTTTTCCGCGGTTATTTTGTCACAAGACTCAATATGCTCACGAGGTATAACAAGTATGTGTACCGGTGCCTGAGGGTTAATATCGCGAAACGCAAATACCTTATCGTCGCTGTACACTTCTTCCGACGGTATCTCTCCGCACGCTATTTTACAAAAAATACAATCCATTTCGGGTCCATTCCTTTCTCATGCAAAAGCAATAACTTTAACAATTTTTATAACACAAAAATAATTTTTCACCATTACGATTATTTGCATTTATACCCCGAAAAATATCTTTACAACTGTGATTTATCATGGTATAATTATGTAACGGCATATCGGCAAAATAAAGTATAACATAAATTTTTTTAATTGTCAACAGAATTCAGGTTAATACTTAATATTTGTTTAAATTGTTAAGAGAGGTGATACGACAAATGATTTTCGGAGACAGCGGCGATTTTACCGACCTATGGAAATATCTGAAAAGCTCAAAAAAACATAAGGTGCTGTACGGAATGGGAAACGGGGCGGACAAGGTATTGGCGGTATGTAAAGACTATGATATTCAGATAGATGACTTTTTTGCCAGCGATGATTTTGTGCGCGGTCATTCGTTTCACGGCAAAAGAGTGCTTTCTTACTCAGAGATCGTCGGAAAATACGAAGCGTCAAACATAATAGTCCTCGTCTGTTTCGCGACACGGCTTGACAGCGTACTTTGCAATATATATAAAATCGCTTCCGAATGTGAACTTTACGCGCCGGACGTACCGGTTTACGGAGACGAAATTTTCAACGCCGAATATTTTTATTCCAATATGGAACAAATAAAATCCGCGCAGCGGCTTTTCGCCGACGACAGATCAAAATCGACTTACATGGATATAATCAACTACAAATTGTCCGGTAAGATAGAGTATCTCATCTCTTGCGAATCTGCCGAGAGCGAGACTTTTTCCCTGCTCGGCGCGGACAAATTTACAAAGACCGCGGATCTCGGAGCATATAACGGCGACTCAATCCGTCAGCTTTTAAAATATTCGCCGTATCTCTCGCGCGTCACGGCGCTTGAGCCTGACAGAAGAAATTTCCGCAAGCTCTGCGAATACAGAGACAGCAAAACAGACAATATAAATATAGACGCCTATAATTGCGGGGCATGGTCCGAAAAAAACGACTTTCCGTTTGACCAAAGCGGAAACAGAAACGCGTCCTTTACGTCAAATATTTCATACTTTCAGTCATCTGTCAATCAGGAAAGTCATATTCAGCCGAAACTCGCCAAGCAGGAAAAGACCGAAGTAAACACTCTCGACAATATTCTCGGCGGAGAGCGGGTGGATTATATCAAATACGACGTTGAGGGTTCGGAAAAAGAAGCGTTGGAGGGTTCGTTGAATACAATAAAAAAATATTCTCCCGCTCTGCTTGTTTCGGCTTATCACAGAAGCTGTGATATTTTTGCGCTACCGTTATATATCCATCAGATAAATCCGGATTACGCCATGTATTTGCGTAAGCTCAGATATATACCCGCATGGGACATAAATCTGTTGGCTGTAAAAAAGCCGAATTGCTCAAAATAAATTCAAAGCCATTATCTGCAATAAAAAAAGGAGACAGAATCATGAAAATATCGGTTATAACCGGCGCCTCTTCCGGCATAGGCAGAGAGTTCGCGCTCATGCTCGATAAAATCGAGGACTGCGACGAAATATGGGTAATAGCCCGCCGTGAAAACAGACTTCGCGAGCTATCCGAAACATTGCGCGCGAAGGTACGCCCCATTGAACTCGATCTCTCGCTCGAATCAAGCTTTGAGGAATATCAAAAAATGCTGGAAACAGAAAAGCCTGAGGTAATCGCGCTTGTAAACGCCGCGGGATTCGGAAAATTCGGAAAATTTACCGACATCCCTCTTTCCGAGCAGCTCAATATGATAGACCTCAACGCAAAAGCTCCCGTGGCTATGACATATCTCACACTTCCCTACATGCCAAAGGGAAGCAGAATTTATCAGCTCGGTTCTCTTTCCGCGTTTCAGCCCGTACCTTATATAGGAGTTTACGGCGCCACAAAGGCATTCGTACTTTCTTTCTCTCGCGCGATAAACAAAGAAATCGAAAACAAAGGCATCAAAATGATAGCCGTCTGTCCGGGATGGGTAGCTACCGAATTTTTCAACCGCGCGGTTAAAGACGACACGATAACTTATTACAATAAGTTCTTTACTCCCAACCAGGTAGTTACGCGGGCTATCCATGACATGGGCAAGGGTAAGGACGTTTCTGTATGCGGCGCGTCGGTAAGAGCTCAGGTGTTGCTAACAAAACTGCTCCCTCACAGGCTTGTCATGAAAATCTGGTGCCGGCAGCAGGGGAAATAAAATCTCTTACTTTAAAAAAGCGGGACTCATTTATCCGTATAAGCGGATCGAGTGAGTCCCGTTTTTATTTTACGCATTTTTAAAATGACACAGAAATTTGCGATATGTAAATCAGATAATTCCCTGCGCCATCATAGCTTCGGCGACTTTCATGAAACCCGCGATGTTAGCGCCCTTTACAAGATCATATCCGAAGCCGTATTCCTCGGCGGTCTGTGCCGCGCTGTCATGGATATTAACCATGATTGCTTTAAGCTTTTCGTCGACTTCTTGACTCGTCCATGACAGTCTCTGACTGTTCTGCGACATTTCAAGCGCGGATACCGCAACGCCGCCGGCATTTGCGGCCTTAGCGGGAGCGACAAGCACTCCGTTGTCCTGGAGATATTTTACGGCTTCGTTGGACGCAGGCATATTTGCGCCCTCAACATAGCAACGGGTTCCGTTCGCCACTATTTTCTTGGCGTCGTCAAGATCTACTTCATTCTGGGTTGCGCAAGGCATAACTATATCCGCCTTAACGCCCCAGGGCTTTTCTCCCTTAAAGAAAGGAAGGTTGAACTTCTTCGCGAAGTCCTCAATGCTCAAGTCTTTCGACGCGCGTATCTCAAGCATGTATTTTATTTTTTCGGCGTCGAGACCGTTTTCGTCATATACATAACCCTTGGATCCCGAAATGGTGACTACCTTTCCGCCGAGCTGAGTTACCTTTTCCGCGGCTCCCCAAGCGACATTGCCGTATCCTGAAAGTACGACGGTTTTGCCCTTCACGGTATCGCCGATGCGCTCAAGCATTCTCTGAGCAAAATATACGGCTCCGTATCCGGTAGCTTCGGGTCTTATAAGGCTTCCGCCGAAAGAAATTCCCTTTCCGGTCAAAACGCCGTTTTCATACGCGCCTCTGATTCTCTTGTACTGACCGAAAAGATATCCTACTTCTCTTCCGCCTACACCGATATCTCCCGCGGGAACATCCACATCGGGACCTATATGACGGTAAAGCTGTGTCATGAAGCTCTGGCAGAAATTCATAATTTCATTGTCGGACTTACCCTTGGGGTCAAAATCAGCACCTCCCTTGCCGCCGCCTATCGGAAGACCTGTTAAGCTGTTTTTGAGTATCTGCTCAAAGCCCAGGAATTTAAGAATGGAAAGGTTTACGGTAGGATGGAAGCGAAGTCCTCCCTTGTAAGGACCTATCGCGCTGTTGAACTGAATACGGTATCCCTTGTTCACATGTACCTTTCCGCTGTCATCTGTCCACGGAACGCGGAACATAATAACTCTTTCGGGTTCTACAAACCTCTCAAGCAAAGCGGCCTTCTCATATTCGGGATGTTTGTCAAAAACAACCTCAAGAGATTCAAGAATTTCTGTAGCTGCCTGGTGAAATTCGGGCTGACCGGGATTTTTTTCAATCAGATCCGACAGCACTCTTTTTACATACTGTGACATATCATACCTCCTGCCGCAATTTCGCGGCGAATTTTAATTTAGCGAAAATTCAGTTTTTGCGCTAATATTTAAGAAACAAAACTTAAGCGCAAATAGTTTTAACGAAAAATTCTCTATTACTTATATTTTACCATAAAAGCATCAATTTTGCAAGATTTTTTTTAAAAGTTTCAAAAAAAATTTTTTTATTTCGTTTTAAAGCGATTTTCCCGTCAAAAATCCGCAAAACCGAAACATGTAATTTCATTTGCTGCATAATTTTTTCGTTGTTCAACCGACAGACATCATAGTTTTAAACCTGAAAAACATTTTATTTTTTTAATTTAAATTGAATAATACCTGACCGCCGACTCAAAGAGTCCCGTAAAATACTTGCCTTCCACATTCTTATACAGATAATCACCCACTCTTTCGGAGTGTCCCATTTTCCCGAGCACTCTTCCGTCAGGCGAACAGATTCCCTCAACGGCATACACCGAATTGTTGGGATTGAAATGCACATCGCTTGAGGGCTTGCCGTCAAGGTCGACATACTGAGTAACTATCTGCCCGTTTTCCGCAAGTTTCTTTACAAGTTCCTCAGACGCCAGAAATCTTCCCTCTCCGTGTGAGATGGGAACGGTATAGATTTCACCCGGTTTTGTGTTCATAAGCCACGGCGACTTATCCGTGCATATTCTGGTGCGTACAAGTTTTGACTGGTGCCGCCCTATGGTATTAAAGGTAAGTGTGGGACAATTTTCGTCCGTGTCGATTATCTCTCCGTAAGGAACCAGCCCCAATTTAATAAGCGCCTGAAATCCGTTGCAGAGTCCCGCCATGAGTCCGTCACGTTTTTTCAGAAGTTCATGAACGGCGTCTTTGATTTTCGCGTTCCGGAAAAACGCGGTTATAAACTTACCCGAACCGTCCGGTTCATCTCCTCCGGAAAAACCTCCCGGGATAAATATAATCTGAGAAGCGCCTATCTTTTCCGCAAAATAATCCACAGATTCCGAAACCTGGGCGCTTGACAGGTTTCTTATCACCGCCACATCGACTGAAGCTCCCGCCTTTTCAAACATCTTCGCGCTGTCATACTCACAGTTTGTGCCCGGAAATACAGGTATCAGCACCCTGGGTCTGCCGCTGATTACACTCGCCGCCTTAAAGCTCTCTCCGCTTTTGTATTCTATTGTCGGGATATCCTTGTCTTCCTGTTCGATATTGCACGGATATACCCCTTCAAGCTTGCCTTCATAAAGTGAAAGCATATTGCAGAGCGGTATTTTGGAATCCTCCCATGACATATAGGGCTCGGAAACAGTCTTTCCGACAGTACGGCATATGATATTGTCCGGGATATCTCCCGCTTTTGCGTCGGACAACTCTATTATAAACGAACCGTAACTGTATCCGAACATCTCATCAAGTGAAAAATCCGAATCGTAGACAAAGCCGATATTATTGCCTATGCACATTTTAAACACCGCTTCCGCAGCGCCCCCGTATACGGGTGTATATACGGCGATTGCCTTACCCTCGCGAATAAGAGATGTAACCTTTTCATATACCGAAAGCAGCGACTGAGTAACAGGCAGCTTATCCGAGTTGTATTCGGGGGACAGCATGATTACCTCATGTCCCGCGGACTTAAATTCCGGACTGATAATATCTTCCGCATTACCAACCGTGACCGCGAATGAAACCAATGTAGGCGGAACATCTATATTCTCAAAGCTTCCGCTCATAGAGTCCTTTCCGCCGATAGCGCCTATGCGCAGGTCAGCCTGAGCCTCAAACGCACCGAGCAGCGCCGCAAACGGCTTGCCCCATCTTTTCGGGTCATGACCGGGTTTTTCCATATATTCCTGAAAGGTCAGATAAACATCCTCAAATTTCGCTCCCGCGGCAACAAGCTTTGACACAGACTCGACCACGGCGTAATACGCGCTGTGAAAAGGAGACTTTTCGGCTATATAAGGGTTATAGCCCCATGACATCAGCGAACAGGTATCGGTAAACCTGTCCTCGGACGATATTTTCTGAACCATTGCCTGTATCGGAGTCTGTTGGTACTTTCCGCCGAAGGGCATGAGCACTGTTCCCGCTCCGATAGTAGAGTCAAACCTCTCGGAAAGTCCGCGCTTGGAGCATACATTTAGATCGGAAACCAGAGCCGAATAAAGAGAAACAAAGTCAGCGTCCTCCGATATCTCCCTGTCAAAGTTCCGCGGCGCCTGCGGAGCGATACTGATATGTTTTTCGGCGCCGTTGGAGTTCAGAAAGTCTCTCGATATATCAACGATATACTTTCCGTTCCACTTCATTCTCAGTCTGTTGCTGTCTGTAACACGGGCAATCCGCGTAGCCTCAAGATTTTCCTTTGAGGCAAGTTCTGTAAATTTCTCCGCGTCCTCTTTCGCTACGACCACCGCCATTCTCTCCTGGGATTCGGAAATGGCAAGCTCGGTACCGTCAAGCCCCTCGTATTTCTTGGGCACTGCGTTGAGGTCAATCTCAAGTCCGTCGGCAAGCTCACCCACGGCAACCGAAACGCCTCCCGCGCCGAAATCGTTGCACCTTTTGATCAGCAATGACGCCTCTTTATTTCGGAAAAGTCTTTGCAGTTTTCTTTCCTCCGGAGCGTTTCCCTTCTGAACCTCAGCTCCGCAGGTCTCAAGCGACTGCAAGGTGTGAGATTTAGACGAGCCTGTAGCTCCGCCGCATCCGTCGCGTCCGGTCCTTCCGCCCAGAAGGATGACGACATCTCCGTCAACCGGTCTTTCACGTCTTACATTTTCCGCGGGAGCCGCGGCTACCACGGCGCCTATCTCCATGCGCTTCGCGACATATCCGCTGTGATATATCTCATCGACCTGTCCCGTCGCAAGCCCTATCTGATTGCCGTATGACGAATATCCCGCCGCAGCCGTGGTAACTATCTTTCTCTGCGGAAGCTTGCCCGCCATAGTCTGTGATACGGGCACGGTAGGATCTGACGCTCCGGTAACGCGCATTGCCGCGTACACATAAGCGCGTCCCGACAAAGGGTCGCGTATAGCGCCGCCGATACATGTAGCCGCGCCGCCGAAAGGCTCTATTTCGGTCGGATGGTTGTGAGTTTCATTTTTAAACAGCAGAAGCCAGTCTTCTTTTTTACCGTCGAAATCAACCTTTATTTTTACCGTGCAGGCGTTGATCTCCTCTGATTCATCAAGCGAGTCAAGACAACCCTGAGCTTTCAGATACTTCACGGCGACAGTGGCGATATCCATGAGATTTATCGGTTTTTTTCTTCCTATCTGCTCTCTTGCCGACAGATAATCCTCATACGCGCGCCGCAAAAGGTCGTCTTCAAACTCCACGCTGTCTACCGTTGTAAGAAACGTGGTATGACGGCAGTGATCCGACCAATATGTATCTATCATGCGTATTTCGGTTATTGTGGGGTCTCTCTTTTCACCGACAAAATAATCCCGGCAGAATCTGATGTCGTCAATATCCATGGCAAGACCGTAGCTTTTGATAAACTCTTCCAGCTGACTGTCGTCAAACCCGCAAAAACCGTCTATTGTCCTCACGCTGTCGGGCACAACATACTCATTTTTCAGCGTATTTACCTCGGCAAGCGACGCCTCTCTGCTCTCTACCGGGTTTATTACATATTTTTTTATCGACTCGATTTCAGAATCGCTAAGCTCGCCGTAAAGCATATACACTTTTGCGGTTCTTACATCAGGTCTGTTCTTCTGAGATATAAGCTGTATGCACTGCGCGGCGGAATCCGCTCTCTGGTCAAATTGTCCCGGCAGATATTCGA
Organism: uncultured Eubacteriales bacterium; assembly: GCA_949286815.1. Taxonomy (GTDB): domain Bacteria; phylum Bacillota; class Clostridia; order Oscillospirales; family CAG-272; genus SVTX01. Next base: position 10,869 of record CASEEB010000177.1, read on the forward strand.
CCGCGAAAACAACCGCTCCGTCATCCTCAACCGTATCATACACATTGTCAAGCTGAGGCTCGGAAAATACCGTTTTTACACAGTAATCAAAAAGCTCTCTGTCTATATCCTCCGCGTCATAACGGTTGAGTATCCTCACTTTCTTCAGGGATTTTATACCCAAAAGACCGGTTATGTCCGAAAACAGCGCGTTTGCTTCATTTTCAAGTCCTTGCTTTTTTTCGACAAATATTCTGTAAACCATTAATATCCTCCACACCGCGCACCGCGGCCAAATCTTCCAAAAAACATTTTGGTCTCCGAATCATAACGGCATAAATCCAAAAAACAAATCCGCCGTTAAAAACATTAAAGCAAAACTCTGTCAGTCAAGCGCCCTCAAGGCTTTTGCGCCGATATCCCTGCGATAATACATGTTGCAAAAATTTACCTTTTTAATCTCGGAGTAAGCCTTCTCTATCGCGCCGCCAAGAGTTTCAGACGTAGCCGTCACACCGAGCACCCGCCCGCCGGCGCTGAGCAGCCTGCCGTCCTCCGAAAGTTTGGCTCCGGCAACATAAATTTCCGCGTCGGTATATTCGGGCAGCTCAATTTCAAAACCGGTTTCATACTTTTCGGGATACCCTTCCGATGCCGCCACCACACAGCACGCCGCTTTCTTTTCAAACTCCACATTGACCTCCGATAGACGTTCCTGTTCTACCGCAAGCATAATTTCAAGCAAGTCGCTCTTAAGCAGCGGCAAGACAACCTGAGTTTCGGGGTCGCCGAAACGGCAGTTATATTCGATAACTTTGGGACCGTCAGCGGTAAGCATAAGCCCGAAATACAGACATCCCTTGAAGGTTCTTCCCTCGGCGTTCATAGCGTTTACCGTGGGAATAAAAATTTTTTCCATACATTCGCGCGCGACTGTC
>CASEEB010000178.1 GCA_949286815.1 uncultured Eubacteriales bacterium
TTAAGGCACCACCGCGCAATTCACGGCTCGCGCCTTGACCGCACAACTTTTTGCATCTTTTTCGCCAAACTGCACAAATCTCCTTGTCAATAGATCCACTATTGCCTGCGTCAATTTGGTTTGTTTGACTAAAAATCTGACGGCAGATTTGCGCAGTCAGAATTGTGCGGTGTTGCCTTAAAATTACTTTGTAGTTAATCATGACCATCCGATTTTTGAATGTATTCAGTTAAAGGATGCTCTTTATAAGAATACATGGGCAAATATAATCCTATAAAACCATATAAGCAGGTATAATCTCAGATTAATTATGTCAACTGTTTGATTAATTTTCAGTACAATTAAAAAACAGAGCTTTATAATCCGGCAGAGACTTATTTTTTCTGTGCTGAGATCCGAGGAATAACAAAAATCAGTTTTTTTAAAAAACAATACATCTGTTTTCCGCAACGTAAAATTGCTTTTAAGTCGTTAAATGACTGAAAAGAGTCGCTGTTGCGGTTTTTTTATCGGGAAAAAACCATTCACCAAAAAAATCGGTCAGCATAAAATACCATAGAAAAAACTGAAAGGGTGGTTTTTTATGAGTGACGAACTTGAATACGGTTATATTTTGGTTTCTGTAAAAACGGCGGGAGGGGCTCTTCCTGTAACAAATGCAGTCGTTACGGTAAAAGATGAGAACGATAACATATTGTACGTTGAGTTTACCGACAGCAGCGGAAACACGCAGGTGATGAAGGTACCGGCTCCTGCCAAGTCCAATTCTATATCTCCGGATACCGGTCTTCCGCCGTACTTCAACTACAATATCGATACCGACAAGGAAGGATATGTCAGCGTCAGAAACACTAACGTTCCCGTTTATCCCGGAATAACTTCGATACAGCCGGTAGAGATGCTTCCGCTTCCCGAAGGGTTAAGAATACCGCTGGTAACGTTTTCCGAAAGCGTGCCGCCTGAGCTTTGAAACTCGGTGTACTGACAGAAAGGAGATAATATGAACAACGCAGCACTGCCTTTTATACCGGAAACCATAACGGTTCACCTCGGACGCCCGGATCAGGCGGCGTCAAATGTTACCGTGCCGTTTATTGATTATATCAAAAACGTTGCGTCAAGTGAAATATATCCCACTTGGCCGGAAAATGCCATCAAAGCGAATGTACTTGCGCAGATTTCGTTTGCCCTGAACCGTATATACACCGAATATTACCGTTCGAGGGGCTACGATTTCGACATTACAAATTCAACGGCTTTTGACCAGTATTTCGTTCCCGACCGTGAAATTTTTGAGAATGTCAGCCGGATAGTCGATGAACTGTTTGACAGCTACGTTGTGAGAGAAGGGAGCGTTGAGCCGCTTTTCGCGCAGTACTGTAACGGAACTACCAGTAAATGCGACGGGCTTTCACAGTGGGGAACGGTTGATCTTGCCGATCAAGGACTGACCCCGCTTCAGATACTTCAATATTACTACGGAAACGATATTGAAATAGTGGAGGACGTACCTGTTATGCCGGTCGAATCCAGTGTGCCGCTCCGTCCGCTTATCCCGGGAGTTGTAGGCAACGACGTAAGGACGTTGCAGGTCAGACTTAACCGGATATCGGCTAACTATCCCGCAATACCGAAGATTACAAACGTTAACGGGGTATATGACAAAAATACCGAGAATGCGGTAAAAGCTTTCCAGAAAATATTCAACCTTACCCAGGACGGAATAACCGGACGTTCGACCTGGTACGCAGTACAGCGGATATACAACGCAGTTAAAAGGCTAAGTGAACTTGATTCCGAAGGACTGAAAATAGAAGAGATTTCAAGGCAGTTCCCGGAAGAACTTAAACCCGGTGACAGGGGTAATTTTGTAAGAGTGGTCCAGTATCTTCTCAGATATGTCGCTCAGTTTGATAACCGGGTGCCGGAGATAGCGGTGGACGGTATTTACGGACCGAAAACAGAGGCGGCGGTCAAAGCCGTTCAGGGTATATACGGGCTTACTCAGTCCGGAATTACAAATGAGGAAACATACGCGGTGCTGTACGATCTGTACAGGGGTTATATAAATTCGCTTCCGAATTCGCAGTTTGTCGGGACCGCAAGACCGTTCCCGGGATTTCCGATTGCTTCCGGTCAAAGAAATGAATATGTCCGTGCGCTTCAAACTTACCTCGATGTCATTGCCGGAACCTATGATGAAATACCGGAGATTGCGGTTGACGGAATATTCGGACCGGCAACGGAAAACGCCGTACGTGCTTTCCAAAGACTTGTCGGACTTACTCCTGACGGAATAGTCGGGCTCAAAACCTGGGAAGCAATAGCTTCGCTGTATGAAGACCTGATCAAGGGCGGCAGTGTTCAGAGCGGACAGTTTGTACCGCAGTAAGGAGGAGCAGTATGTTTAATGAGAGTGATACGGTTTTCTATGTAGGGAATAACGCCGAGTTTATCAAGAGGGTCCAGGGACGGCTCAGAGATCTTTCGCGAAGCGACAAAAGAATCCCGGCAGTGTACATTGACGGGATATACGGAAATGAAACCAAGGATGCGGTGAAAGCTTTCCAGAATGCGTATGATGTCGGAGAGGGAGGAGAGCTTGATAAGGAAACCTTTGAAATGCTTGACAAGGTGTGGAATCTCGCCAAAAAAAACGCCAGTCTCCTCGGATATCGCCCACAGTTTGAGTTTTATGAGGGAAATGTCATAAGTCCGGGTGACAGCTTTGACGATGTCTATGCGGTACAGTTACTGTTAAGGGAACTGTCGTTGCAGGATTCCTCTTACTATACGGAAATGACGGGAAATTATGATGAGAAAACAGTGACTGCGATAAAAAAACTTCAGAAAGCACTTGGAAAAACAGAAAACGGAATAGTTGACCGGGATCTTTGGAATACCCTTGTGCTACTGACCGGACTGAGCAGAAAATACAGATAAATCCGATTGAAAAAATCCGGTCAGAAACAAAATGAAGTCATTCATAATGAAAAATCAAGACACGATACAGTTAAATACGGCAAATGAGTATGTCCGGCGAAAAGATAAAGAAAATTGATTACGCAAAAGGGCATATCTTTTGCTCTCTGCTGAAAATTTAAGAATATCTTCCGGAAACGGTCGCAAAATCTGTGTAAAAAATCCGGAAAAAGTCCGAGGCGGAATCGGAATAAGAATAAGAATAAGTTGCCTGTGTCGGATCTGTATTCGGACAAAATCGCTGAGTGCGTCCTGCAAAAAACAGAAGGCGCCGAAATAGTTTGGGCGGTTAAAACCTTAAACTTATCCGGTAAAGCGCGCCCGATACCGGATAAGAGAGACTACCGTAACCGATAAAGTTCTTCACGGCTGCCATATCTTCCGGGTACAGATATAGTTTCGGTTTTCAGGCATCCTATTACTGTATAATTGCCATGATTTCCGCATAAAGTGTCAAAAAAGGGGCTGTCGCAAATGCATAAAAAATGCGTGAGCGGCAGCTCTCTCTTTATTGTTTGCACAGTAATCGGCATTTAAAACAAAAAAAGCCTCTGCTGGAGGCAATTTAAATAACGACAAAAGAGCGGGTTCAAAAACTCGCTTTTTTCGTTAGTATTTTGTTTTGCAGAAAAACATCAAACGGCTTTCAGTGGGAACAAATCCTGCCCGAAACGTCCGCTTTTTTGCTTGTTTTTCAACTTTTCCACATTGAAAGCAAATGCTAATAGGAAAAACTGCGTCTCTATACGCCGTTTCCCTCGGGTCAGAAATCTTCTGAAATTGTAATCATGCTTCAATATTCCAAACACACCTTCCACCTGTATGGAACGGTTCATCCGAAGAAGTACACCTTCATCGGTCAAAATATTTGCAAGAGATTCCTTTCGGTTTTCCACAAACTGCGGCGTAATCCTGATCTCTCGAAATCCTCTTTCGGAGTTGTGACACCTCCCGTAATGCGGACAGCCTTCACAGCTCTCGTTCCGATAATATCTCGATTCCACCTCATACCCTGATGAGGTTCGTTCTGTCCTGCTGTATGCAAAATGCAAAACGTCACCGTTCGGGCAAATGTAGCTGTCATTCTCCTTGTCGCAGGTCATATTTTCGACCCTGTACGGATTGCTTTTGTACTTTCTTGTTTTGCTGATCTCATAATTCTGCGGCTTGATGAAGCTCTTCTGACCGTTTTCTTTGAGATACAGATAATTCTCTTTGCTCTCATATCCCGCATCCGCTATGACTTGTTCGACTTTTCTTTGCGTATGCCTTTTTATGCGGTTCAGGAACGGGATAAGTGTCTGTACGTCTGTACGGTTGGAGAATGCTCCCACGCCGACAATATACTCACTCTCCAC
>CASEEB010000179.1 GCA_949286815.1 uncultured Eubacteriales bacterium
CCCCGTTGGGATAAATGGGTAGCTAAATTACAGAAATAATCTCCCGCCCCGCCTTGCGCGGGGCATCTTTACTTTCAATTCGGGTAATCTTTTTTATCCTTTAATAAGTACTCCGGAATAAAATACGCAAACTATTCCCGCAATCAGAAAAATAATTTAAAAAAATTCCCTCTGCCGGCTGAAGTCGGCAGAGGCTTTGTAACATAAATAAACGTTACATTTTCCAAAACTCAATATCGTTATAAACAAATTCGGCCTTTCTGGCTTCGGGGAATTTTTTCGTTAAGTATCCTTTCGGAATCAATTCTATATACCTTGAATTCACTGTCCGTCCGTCAATACCGTCCTTGTTCAACGTGCAACGTGCAAAGCGAAAAGTGTTCTTTATCATGTAATCTCTGTAGAATTCTTTTTCAAATCCCGTTCCGTTATAATCGGCTGTGGGATTTTCAAATATGGGTTCGTCCGATAATAAAAGTTCCCTCAGTCGAGCCAGAGAAACATATTCGCCCTCTTTATCTTTCAGATATAACCGCCAAGCGGGATCAAGCATAATACGCTTGCCGGAAGGCAAAAGGCAATCCACTACCACATGACAATCCTCAAACGGATCTTCATAAGGCATACAGGTGACGTGCTGAGCTTTAATGCGGTTCAAACGAATGAGCGAAGCCAAAAGTATAGCAAGACCGCGGCAGTTCGATTTGTTATCGTTTTTCTCACAAAACTCAATGATATCTGTTATTTTTTTCCCTTGTCCTAAGCCTATGTAACCGTTATGCCCGAAATGATCACACACAAAATCAAGGAGCTTAAAAACGATTTCGTCACCGGTATTATCTAAACCTTTTATATATTCGGAATAATTATATTTTTCCAGAATTGAAGGAATATCTCCGCCTAAAACAAATTCGTTGGCACAGCCATATTCATTATTTCTATCATATTCGGCGTATTGTTTCAGAATTTCATTTCTTGTTTTATCCGTATTAGACACATACACCTCTACCGGGGTATATTTAAATGGTGCATCTTCGGGAATATCATCGATTTTAACATATTTTACGGGCGTTGTTATACCATGCTGAATATAAAAACCTTCAAGATTGCCGTCCGAATATTTGACGTGATAAACCATACGATAGTAATCATCGTTGATTTCGTAGCACAAATATCCGTCCTTTTCATAAACACAGTTAGGCTCAGCATTATAATAACCGGTTGATGTAAACGTCATTTTCATGCGAAGCGGTGTTTCATCAAAAATATTTATGGTCTCGCCCATTTCTTCTTTATACCATTTGCCGATTAAACGTTTATCCATAATATTTATCCTTTATTGACTTCATTATTGTTTTTATTCTTACACTTTTTTTACCATGATTTTCTTTCCCGCAGAAAACCGATTTAAAATCAAATCAAACTTTACACCGTTTTATCAATTCGTCGTATTCGGTAAATCAAATACAAATATATGCTCCTATTGTTTTTACGGTATCATTATCATACTTAATCCAGCCGTTCTTCAAAGCTTGTTCGACTACAAAGCCGCGCCCAATGCCAGGAGCCTGACTGAGCAAACCGTATATTTCATCACACAACGAAGTCAATTTTGCTTTCAGTGCATCGTTATTGGGCTCTTCGGCATTTCTGTTAAAAATCAGGATATTCGGGAGAATTTTTGTATCTTCCCTTTTGAGATATCCATATCCTATCAGCGCCTCAATATAAGCTTTATCACACTCCTCAATACGTCCGGCGCAGACAAGCCAAAGCGTATATGCTTCCATATAAGTTAAATGTTCCGGTGTCTTTGCTTGAATGTTTTCATAAAAGAATTTGAATTGACCGAAATCTATATCAATTTTAATTTCGTTCATATCATAAGAAAGATATCCGTTTAGACCCACGAACATGGGATTTTCCCAATCAATCGTTTCCAAACCGGTCAAAATCCACGCGCCGTCGTCCGGACGAGAGGGATATGTGTTTTTATATTCTTCGTTACTGTCAATTCTTTCTCTGTTTAACATTAACCAATCAAACGTACGGACAATCAATGCCCATTTCGCCGCCTCATAGCCTATGTAATTATAATTGACTTTTGAACAATCTTCCTTTATATAAAGATCGATCAGCTCACATATTTTTTCGGCAAGCGGTCCCTGTATTCTTTTGTTGGTTTCAAATTCCTTTCGCTGTTCTTCTTTACTGATTATGGGGAAATCGGTCTGATACTTATTTCCGTCTTTTCGGAGTAATTGTTCACGAGTCAAAAATTCAAGTTCATCCTCCATATAGGGCAAGGCTATACCTAATTCAAGCGAAAGCTCCTCTGCAGACTGGGGATTTTCATATGTTTCCAAAAAAATATTTTTACAAAGCAAATGTTTGATTACAGACCACGGCTGTCCGTTTTTGCCGCATCTGCCGCTCATTACGAAAGTCACCTGCTCGGGGTTATAACTGCGTTTTCCGAATTCTCGTGCCATATACATACCTTCTTTCAGAATTTTTCTCGCGCGGTGAAGTCTCTGTTGTACCGCGCTTATTGAAAGCGACAGCGACAATGCAATATCGCGAATGCTTTTGTTCTCTATGTAATAAGCAACGACGATGTATCGATAATCGCTTTTGATGAACGCCAGCTCCCGCCGAAGCAGTGATAATTGTTCACTGTATATCATTTCATCAAGCACATTTATACTATCATCCTCAAGGTCATAGTCGCATATATCAGAACCGGCGACAAATTCGTTTCGTTTATGTTTTTCAATAGCCCAAACCGAGAAACGATTGCGCGCAATCCGCCAGGTCCATGCCGCAAAATTTGTCGGAATCGTGCCTTTATTCAAAGCCGTTATTATAGTCAGCGCAATATCCTGCGTGAGATCTTCGGCTTCGGCATTGCTTCCCGTCTTTTTAAGACAAAAGTAAAACAGCTTTTCCATATAGTTTTCGGCAAATTCTTTCACCAACCGATCGCGGATAACATTTGCTTCTTGCATTCTCTCGCCTCCTTTCACTCATATAGTGTGGCTTTTCCGGATATGCTGACATGATTTTCATAAAAATTATAGCATAAATTTGTGAATTATTCTATAATAAATTCATATAAAAAACTGCTTGACTTTTATTTTTATAACAATATGACCGCCCGGCAAATGCCCGGCGGTCTTTTGTTTATATTCTGTTTTGAGTTAAAATTAAGCTTCCCTCGCATTTATTTCAGAACTGTCATTCAATTTAAAATCTTTAAAAAAGCAAACTTACGCGAGCCGTTACCCTTATATAATATATTGACAAATACTTAAAGGTAAAAGAGCTAATTAACACATGCAACCCGATTTTCAATTCAGCTTCTAATTTTATTTATCTGTTTCTTTCCCAAAAACCGACGGCAAGATCAAACCAGCCTTCGGCAACCGTTCCCGTACCAAGTCCGAAGCCGTGTCCCAAGCCCTCGTACACATGAAACTCCGTCTGCACTCCCATCGCGTCGAGCGCCTGTATACGACGTTGCATTGCGCGCCAATTGGCGATGCCGTCGCTGTCACCCACACAGGCAAATGTTGCCGGTTCTCCATCCGTATTATACGATGAATATCCCGTATACTGCATAATGACCGCGGCGGGTTTCGGAATATCGTCTCCGCCGAACTCCGCGGCTCCGTAAGAACCGAGTTCGGCAGCCATACGCGCGCCCGCGCTACCGCCCCAAAGTGAATACCCCGAGGTATCCACACCGAGCTCCTCCGTGTTTTCAAAGATAAAGGAAAGCGCCCGCGCAAGATCTTCGTACTCGTCCATATTTATGAGGTCATATGTCGCCTGTGAGACCGCGGGGCGTGCGTTTTGCTCCGCTTCCTCCTGCGCTCTGCCGTACGCCACATCATTATAGCTTCCCTCATACGGTTCTTCGGGAACAATCTCAACAACATAACCGCCTGTTTGCTCGGCTATATATTC
>CASEEB010000180.1 GCA_949286815.1 uncultured Eubacteriales bacterium
TAGTTAAAAAATGACTCAGTCCATTTGTTTGCGCCATTACAGTTAATTGAATCTTTAAATCCAATGGAATAATCAGCTCCGGCAGCCACAGCGGCATCGGTTAAACTGGTATTACTGTGATATGATGTATAGCATCCCACAAACAATGCCAATTCCACATCGCTCAAGTCTACTTTCGCTTTTTTATTTGTGAAGTCATATATCTCCGATGTCCCGAGAAATGATTCCTGCGATGTATCCGAAATTACAATGTATGTTCCGGCGGTGTCATACCCTCCGTGACTTCTTGAAACAAATATTTTTGAATATGGCATTTTACTTCTGATTGACGATACACTTATATAATCCGTTACTATACAATTAAATGATGAATATCCTAAACCTTGTAAATTTTTCATTACTTTCCCGAATACAGATGAATGATCATGTCCGTCACATGTAATCCCTATCATACACACTTCGTTATCCTCTTTATAAATGTACCACTCATCCGCATTATCTGACTGATTCTGTCTCATCTCCACGTTTCTTCCGTCCGCGGTTATGACGCCGGCTCCCGAAGACATATAGTATGATGTGTTTGACTTGGGTCTAAGTTTATACATTCCTCCAGTTGTCTCTGTTATCCTCCACTGCTGGGTATTTGAGCCGGTATATGTTTTCTGCTCCAGCGAATCGTTTAATCCTGACGGTGCTGTTACTGTCTTTCCGCTTGCCACGGAGATTATTTTATAATACCCGTCTCCTACATAGTCTAATGTCCATTTCTGGTCGTTTCCTCCGTCAAAATCCCACAGTTCCAGTATTGCCCCGTCTTTCGACACTGACGAGTTATTGTCTATCTGCATATAATGGTTTCCGTGCTTGGCGTTTCCGAAATAATACGTCCCCTCAAGTGATTCCTCTATTGTCACTGTATGTATCCTGTATATTGGTGAGCCGTAATATGTTGCCTTGACTTTTATCGTACCGGGTTTCAGCGCTTTCAGTATTCCGGTATATTGATCTATAGTCGCCTTGTCGGTAGCCGTATTATCCGTATTTGTTACACTGTACTGTATAGGTCCGTTTTCGCCGATAGTGGTACTGTACATATACGCGTCGTATACATATGTCTCTCCCGTTATCAGGTTGCTTCCTCCTGCCCGTAAGACCACATTTTCCATAGTTCCCGTATATTTCTCAAACACCCACTTTGAGTTACTGCTTATAGCGGTTGCCGTGTATATGTTCTCTCCGAGGTTGGTGTTCGACGGCGCCGTAAGGTAACTGCTTGTCGCCTCACTTCCGTTCTTTATCGTGTACGCGCTTCCATTCTTCGAGATTACCCACAGGTGCGTATATAACAGATTGTCAAAGTTCTCGGTATACGATATTTTCTCTATTGTCACTTTCCGGGTTCCGCTTCCGTATATCTCCGACTCCAGACCGAGTCCCGAATTTGTCATCGGTCTTATCGTATAATACTGCAAGTCTCCCAGCGTCTTTACATGCGTTATCTTGAACAGGTGGTTCTGCTTTACGCTTGTCGAGCCCGACCACTGTATTATGTCTGTTCCCGCCGTATTGCCGCTGTCGTACACGTCGAGGTACATTCCGTTCCCCGCGTTCTTTATCTTATACACGCCGCTCTCTATTATCGCGTCCGTGTACGTTATCACAAAGTACGCCCTGTACGTGCTCCCCGATTCCCGTGACTTCAGTATTACTCCGCTGTTGCTGCTTCCGCTGTTGTACCTGATGCCGATTCCGTAGTTTCTATTCGTATATTTGTACCAGGTATTCGCCGCTCCGGTTACGTCAAACACTACTTTTTTGGGGGAGTTTACATACGCTCCTCTTGACCCAAGCATCGAAACCGTGGACTGGGCCAATGTCGCGAGTCCAAGATTTGAATATCCGTTTGCCACATTCCACGTAAAGCTGCTTTCACTCCAATTTCTGCCCATCATATACGCCGTCGCGGACACGCTCCCCGCGGTCACGTTGCTGTGATAATAATAGTATACATGCAGATCCGCCGAATACAGCGTGCTTCCGCTCGGCAATGTCGGCATTGTCGCTTTTATATACACCGTCTCTTTCGCGCTCAGCCACAGCTCCGTTGACGACCCGTAGTTTGTTCCGGGCGACGCCGAGTTGATATATGTGTCATATGCCACCGTTCTGTTTATCGACGGGTCTATCACTACAGGGTATGACCTGTCCGCGGAGTTCATCCATTCCTCATCCGCCGTCACCTTTACCGTGTATCCGTCATCGCTTTCGCTCAGCGTATAATATACCTCTGTCGAGTATACTCCGTCAGCGTCATACATATACGGCGCGGGCATCATATATTTTTCAGCCCCTGTCTCGCTGTCGTAAAATACTATCTCCCCCTGCTCCGTCATCTCCGCGTACAGGTTCTCTACCGTTATTCTGAACGTATAGGTATTGTCGCTTACGGGTTTCTTTACTATTATATTTTCCTTTATATCGTTTGATACCAGAACATATTCGACGTCTGTAGACTCGTATATATTGTTATACTTTATCTTTGTGGTATTTGACACCTCCGCCGCTTCACTTATGCTCTGCGCTTTTACGGCGGCTTTCATCCGGTGGTTGTTTACTTGCGCCGACACTTTCGGCAGTTCCCTGTCGGATACCGGGGTCATTGAAATGACATAACCGTTTTCACTCAAAGTTATCAGCGGTTTATCATCCGACGCCGAGGCCGCCACGGTAGTCCTGCCGTCCAAAGTCGCGTATGTTTTCTCGGATGACGTAAGGTCGTTCACAAAAAGGCGGTTGTCTATATCCTGCCACTGCCCGTCAGCGTCCTTTCTGTGCACCGCGCTTGTGTAAGCTACCGCCTGATATGTCCCGTCGCCCATGTCAAAATGCTTGACATTTTCCTCTCTTCGGGAAATTACTTCGGTTATTTCACTTGCGCTTTCAACGCCCTGCCCGTTCTCTTGCGGTATCTCCTCGACTGTATCGGGAGCAGTTTCGGATGCGTTTTGAGCTTGCGCGCCGGAGGTGACTTCGGTTTCATTGTATGCGCCGAACGCCGTTTCCGTAATTGCGTTTACCGGAAAAAGCAGCGACGACGCAAGAATTGTTACCGTCATTAAAAAGGATATTATCCTCAGTTTTCTGTATCTTTTTTTCATTATTATACCGTGCGGATTCAATTGTCATTGTCATGATTACATGCAACGGTAAATCGTTATCCGCGGTCCTTTCTCTGATTTTAAAACTTCATGTGATTTCGGAAAAACCGCGTTTTCTAAGACGGTCTTTCCATAATTCCGGGATATAACGATTTTATTTTCGGGCTGCCGTACATTAACTCATAGGTGTGCGCCGTTTTATTCGGCGTTACGGCAGCCCCGCTGAAAGAAAGAGCAAATATGCTCCGAAATCGGTTAATTTGACATAACCGAAATTACCGAGGGGCTTCATATCTCATCCTCCATATATTTCAGGAAAAACAAAAAGCGCAAAAAGCAAGGACAGATACTCCCACAATTTAGCGCATTATTTGTACCGAATAAATTCTGTGCGGTCGCGCCGTACAAAACCACTCGGCAGCAAATACATGCGCATTTGTGTCGGAGTCTGCTTTATATTGGTTACGGCTGTGCTTTCGGAAACTTAATTTGCTGTTATGTTATATTTGACCGACATTTTAAAACTTAATAAAATTTTATTTATAAGTGCAAACAGTCAAAACTGAATATTTTGTTTTAAATTCTGTTTGTATAATTATACCATATTCAATTCAGAAAGTCAAGGGCAACCCGCAATATATTTTTCTTCAAGCTTATCAATACAAAAAATATAAAAATGACCTCTCCCACCGTGCTTTCCGCCTCTTTACCTGCACTTCGGACTACAGGCGTTTTTCGCAAATAAGCCTGCCTGAGTCGTCACGTGCTCTGGCGAAATACGTCTCCCCGCGACAAGCATGTATCGGCACTTGATATTGACATTACAATGCCGCAGTCACCGAAAAACCCTGACGGTACGATAATTAAAGTTTGATTTTAATAATAATATCACCGTGTTGTCGTACTGTCAATATTCAACGCACTGTTCTTTAAAACGCGGATTTATTGATAAATTCAATATTTAAAATTGCCGAAATAATAATTACAATTTTTTTGAATTTTTTTAAAAAAGCCCTTGACAAACATTGCTCCGTGTGGTATAATTTTAAAGTCACGTGAACGACTACATGGGAGCATAGCTCAGTTGGGAGAGCGTCTGCCCTACAAGCAGAGGGTCATAGGTTCGAGCCCTATAGCTTCCACCATCGGCGCATAGCGCCGCAAGCAATGGCCTGGTAGCTCAGTTGGTTAGAGCGCTAGCCTGTCACGCTAGAGGTCGTGGGTTCGAGCCCCATCCGGGTCGCCATTGCTTAATTTGCCTCTGTAGCTCAGTTGGTAGAGCAGAGGACTGAAAATCCTCGTGTCGTTGGTTCGATTCCGACCGGAGGCACCAGCGACATTATGTCGCTAGATGCGGATTTAGCTCATTTGGTAGAGCGCGACCTTGCCAAGGTCGAGGTGGCGGGTTCGAGCCCCGTAATCCGCTCCAATATGGCACGTCTGAAATATCGGGCGTGTTTTTTTATCTCCGGGTACTGAGCAGTGTCGGCTTTTCACTCGCCCGAATATAATAGAAACAGCATGCTGTATTCGGAACAGCATTCAGAGGCGCGTCTGTCGCCTCGTTCAATTCCGGATTTATTATGCCGCTGCTTTATGCCGCGACGCACATGTGAAATAAGCCTGAAAGTTGCTATTGACAAAACGATAGGCGTTTGCTATAATATTACAGCGGAAAAAACTCCGTACATTTCGGCGCCATAGCCAAGAGGTAAGGCACGGGTCTGCAAAACCCCCATCCTCGGTCCGATTCCGAGTGGCGCCTCCAAAAATTAAAGCGACCTTTCGAGGTCGCTTTAATTTTTATCCAATCCGAAGGATTGGCATGTAATCACGCCCTTTGGGCGTGTATGTAATCTGCGCCCCGCGCAGTATGGCATCACGCGTTAGCGTGCATTCCCCCGGAATCCTTCGGCTTGATAACATACATCCCTTCGGGATGATTCCATACAGCCCTGACGGGCTGAGGACATACCGCCTACGGCGGATTTCATACACGGCTACGCCGTGATTTGGATGCGAAAGGAGAACGACATGGCAAAAAATCTCTTACTTGAATATTCCGAAGAGCTTGCCACAAAATGCGAACTGCTTTGCAAATCTATCAGCGGTAATTCCAACACGGTTTTTCAGCTTCGTAAATCCTCGTCGAGTGTGTTTGCCAACATTACCGAGGCTCAATATCCTCAAAGCCTTGCCGATATGCTCTCTAAATTCAAGATTGCAAGAAAAGAGTGTGCAGAAACGGAAAGCTGGCTCAAATTGCTCTTTAACACAAAGGTGGTTGACGAAGCGACCTTCAAAACATATCGTAACCTCTGTGGCAGAATACAGCGAATGCTCACCTTGTCGTGTATTACGATTGAAAAGAAAATTGATAACAAATAATTTTCAAATAGCCGTTTTTCTCACTTTTTTGAAATTCGAATTTATTGGCAAATAAAAAGATGCCAATCGGCATTTTCGGGCAAGGGAGCAGAAGTGAACCTTTACTCGGCACTTTTTCGAAAAAATTTAGACAAATAATAAAAAGCACTTTACAATTACCCTATGTAACAATGTAAAATGATAGTGATGGAGGTGATAATTGTGAAAATAAAAGCAGTATGTGAGTTGACAGGGCTTAC
>CASEEB010000181.1 GCA_949286815.1 uncultured Eubacteriales bacterium
GAATGTAAATTTTCCGCCCTTTGAATTAAAATATTTCACCGCCTCAATATTTTCGGGAACAACAGTCGCTCCTCTGCCCAGAAAGGTGCCGTCCATATCCGATACTATAATTACTTTTTCAAATCTCATATTTCTTTTATTACTATATAATTACTATATAATCTATCAAAAACCGCTCCTGCGCAGTCTGTCAAGCAAAGCGAGCATATCGCAAGGCAACGAAGTCTCAAACCGCATTACCTGCAACGTTTTGGGATGACGCAAAACAAGTTCTTTGGCGTGCAGGCATTGCCCGTGTATAAGATCGGAATTGTTTGACTGGAATTTGCTTTTTAAATTGCCGTATACATTATCTCCCAAGAGCGGGTGTCCTATAGCGGACATATGAACTCTTATCTGGTGTGTTCTCCCGGTCTCAAGCATACACATAATATAAGTCAGGCTTTCGCCCGGCAGTGAAAATCTTTCGAGCACGGTATAGTGTGTGACCGCGTCTCTGGCTTTTTTCTGAGGGTCGGAGATAACTGCCATCCGCTTGCGGTCTGTCGGATGTCTGCCTATCGGTCGGTCAACTCTGCCGCAATCCTCGCGAAAGTTACCTAGGGCAATGGCGTGATAAGTCCGCTCCACCTTATGCTCCTTAATCTGTTCGGCAAGAAACCGGTGCGCAAAGTCGTTTTTTGCCACTACCAACAATCCCGACGTATCTTTGTCTATCCGGTGTACTATTCCGGGTCTCGCCACTCCCCCTATGCCGGACAGAGAGCCTTTGCAATGATAAAGCAAGGCGTTTACCAATGTACCGCTGTATATGCCGGGAGCCGGATGCACTACCATTCCGGACGGTTTGTTGACCACAACAATATCGTCGTCTTCATATACAATATCAAGTTCTATATTTTCCGGTAAAATCTCACAGCTTTCCGGCGGCGGGAAAAAAATTGTTAAAACATCGCCGCCCCGTATCCGATAATTTTTTCCGGCAATCTCTCCGTTCACAAGCACGTTTTTATCCGAAAGCATTTTGACGGCAAGGCTGCGTGATATACGCGCAGTTTCCGAAACAAACCTGTCAAGTCTCTGTCCGCTTTCATCGTTTCCGACGGTTAAACTCATTTTGCTTTGAAAATCCGGCTGCGTTTCCGCATCCTGATAACCGCCCTTCTCGTCAAAGCCCAAATCATCCGTATATATATCCGTCACCTTCGAAAACTCCGGCTATTCACCGCGCTCCTTTTAAAAATTTTTATTATTCAGATTTTCTTCCGAGTCTGTTGCATTGTCCGTATTTTTGACATCATCAAGGTTGTCATTGCCTTCATCCGCTTGCTTTATGGTAAATTGCGACTCTTGCTCCGTGCTTTTACCGGGTTCATCCTCTTTCACTACATCGGCTCGCGACTCAGTCGCGCCGTTTTCCGACAGACCGGCTTCTTCCTGACAACTGTTCTCACAATCATCCTGTATCCTGTCTATATCCTCATTGTGAATATCATTCATTTGTACATCCTGAATATTTGCACTGTCGCTACCCTCAGCCCGTATCGTCGATTCGGTCTCGCTTTGCCTGATTTTCTTGTTTTCTTTGACAATATCGATAATCATCCAGAGTATTACAAGTCCCGCTCCGACGCAGACAAATGAATCAGCGACATTGAAGTTCCATTTCCAGACATTCGGGAACGCGTAGAAGTCTATAAAATCCACAACATATCCAAGTCTTATGCGGTCTATCATATTTCCCACTCCGCCGCCGACTATCAGTGTAAGCGCCGAGCAAAACAGCTTATTCTGCGGCTTTTTGACAAAAAAGTACACAAGAATCCCAACAATCGCAACAGCGGACAACACCATAAAAACCCAGCGGGAATCCGAAAAAGAGCCAAACGCCGCTCCCTCGTTTCTGATATACGTAAATCTCAAAACCCCGGGGATTATATCCACAGACTCATAGAGATCCATGTATATTACGACAAGATATTTTGTTATCTGGTCAAGAAACACACACAGCAGCATAAAAATAATCCAAATATACATCAAAAACTCCCTCACGCGCTATAGTCATTTGTAACAAATCCAGAGTCAGACTTTCAGATATTACCTGAAAAACGGTTTCTTTCGGATATTCTCACCGATCTTGCGGTCATAAAGACCTAAAACAAAGTCAACAAAAAATCCGATCAAGAAACCGTTATATTTTAATATTAAAAATCACGGAAAAATACGCTTAGCATATACCGAGCAGTTTTAAGCCCATGTAAATTCATATAATTTTACCGACCATGTCAGACATTGTTCCGACCGCAAATCACATCAGAATTTGACGGCATCTCTCACAAAGGAATCCGCCTTCGTCGTCACGGATTCCGTCCGACGAATATGACCAGCAGCGGTCGCATTTACATCCGTCCGCGGTTTCAACCACCACGCCTATTCCCGAAGCCGGCTCTGTATATGCGTTTTCCGGCATAACTTCACTTAACACGACGTTCGCGCCCGAGGTGATATAAATAGTGGCAAGTTGGTTTTTATACTCCTCAAGCAGCTTATAAATATTGTTGTCGCCGGTATACACGGTTACTTTTGCGTCAAGAGATTTACCTATCATTTTATCCGCTCTGGCTATCTCAAGCGCTTTCATCACGCCGTCGCGCATATCAAGCAGCTTTTCCCACTTTTCTCTGAGTTGTTGCGTGCGCGCGGAAAAATCGCCGTCATATTCGGGCATATCATTGAAAAATACGCTCTCCACATTTTCCTTTGAGGAATGAGGCATAGATTGCCAGATTTCCTCAGCGGTAAACGAAATAATCGGCGCCAGAAGGCGGGTGATTGCGGAAAGCACAAGATAAATCGCCGTCTGCCCGCTTCTGCGTGCCTGAGAATCCGCTTTCTCAACGTAAAGTCTGTCTTTCGTAATGTCTATATAAAGCTTTGAGAGGTCTATAGTGCAGAATTTATTTATCGCGTGGTACACCATGTGGAACTCATATGAGTCATATCCCGCGCGGCAGGTCTTTACAAGCTCATTTGTGCTTGCGAGTATCCACTTGTCGATCTCACACATATCTTCATAATTGACAGAGTCCTTATCGGGGTCAAAGTCTCCAAGGTTCGCCATTATAATGCGCGCCGTATTTCTGATTTTACGATACGCCTCCGAAAGCTGCTTGAATATATTGTCGGAACAGCGAACGTCAACATGATAGTCTGACGCGGCAGCCCACAGACGCACCAAATCGGCGCCGTATTTTTTCACCATATCGTCAGGGCTTATCGAATTGCCCAGAGATTTATGCATCGCCTTGCCCTCTCCGTCAACTACCCAACCGTGTGTAAGCACGGTCTTGTAAGGCGCTCCGACCTTTCCGGTAGCTCCGACCATGGTAAGCAAGGACGACTGAAACCATCCTCTGTACTGATCTCCGCCCTCAAGATATATATCCGAAACACCGTCTCCCAGGACCACAAAATGAGATGAACCCGAGTCAAACCAGCCGTCAAGCGTGTTTTCTTCTTTTGTAAAGCGCTTTCCCTTTCCGCAGATCGGGCAAACATATCCTTCCGGAAGTATGTCCGACGCATCCGTTTCAAACCAGGCGTTAGAGCCTTTGCTTGCGAACAGTTTTGACACCGCTCCGATGGTATCGTCGTTGCAAACCGGCTTTTTACATTCGTCACAGTAGAATACCGGGATAGGCAAGCCCCAATGACGCTGACGTGAAATACACCAATCCGCTCTCTCGCTTATCATCTGCTCCATTCGTTCTTCGCCCCATGCCGGAAGCCATTTTACATTCCTGCACGATTCAATGGCTTCTTTTTTGAACGCTTCAACCGAGCAGAACCATTGAGGAGTGGCGCGGAAGATTATCGGGGATTTACATCTCCAGCAGTGAGGATATTCATGCTCAATTTCGGAAGACGCGAAAAGCGCTCCGCTCTCTTTCAGATCGGCAAGGATCGCCTCGTTTGAATCCGCGTAATACATTCCGGCAAATTTTCCCGCATCCTCTGTCTGATATCCCCTGTCATCAACCGGAACAATAATGTCAATATTATATTTACGGCACGTCATATAGTCATCCGCGCCGAAACCGGGCGCCGTATGAACACATCCGGTACCGCTGTCCATCGTGACGTAATCCGCGTTTACGACAACGCTCTCTCTGTCCAAAAACGGGTGTTTTGCCTTCATATATTCAAATTCCGAGCCTTTCAGTCTGCCCGCAATATTATATGAAGCTATGCCGCCGGCATTCATGGTCTTCTCCGCCAAAGCTTCGGCAACTATATAATACTCTCCGTTGTCCGCTGAAATCACCGCGTAGTATTCATCGGGATTGAGCGCGATCGCGAGATTTCCCGGCAGCGTCCACGTGGTGGTCGTCCAGATTATAAAATGCGTCTTTTCAGGATCGCACATTCCCGCGAGCTTGCCGTTGTCCGAAACCACCCTGAACTTAACATATATCGAAGTGCACTTGTCAGTCTGATACTCTATCTCGGCTTCCGCAAGCGCGGTCTCATCCTTCGGACACCAATAAACCGGCTTAAGACCTTTATAAATATATCCCTTTTTAAACATTTCCCCGAAGACTTTAACCTCTGTCGCCTCAAAAGCGGGATCCATAGTAAGATAAGGATGATCCCAATCGGCTATGACTTCGAGCCGCTTGAACTGTTCCATCTGTATATTTACAAAGTTCTGCGCAAAATCATGACATGCCGACCTGAACTCGGAGACAGACATCTTTTTTCTGTCAATTTTGTTTTTCTTGATTATCGCGGACTCGATAGGCATACCGTGGTTATCCCAACCCGGAATGTAGTCAATCTTATAGCCCGACATTGCTTTTGATTTATTTATAAAATCCTTAAGTATCTTATTGAGCGCCGTCCCCATATGAATATTTCCGTTGGAAAACGGAGGACCGTCGTGGAATACGAAGCGGGGTTTGTCCTCTCTGACTTTTATCATGCTGTGATAAAGGTCAATTTTTTTCCACTTCTCAATCATTTCCGGCTCTCTGGCGGGAAGGCTCGCTTTCATTGAAAAATCGGTTTTCGGCAAATTAAGCGTACTTGTGTAGTCTTTTGGCATAATAGTTTCAAACTCCTTAATATCCGACCGTTATACGCGCGGGCACGGTCGGGCAGTATTAATTAAAAAATCAAATATATTTATCCGCGTAAATTCTGATTCTGCCCCTTCTGGTCTCATTTCCTGTCTCACGCACCGCGTATTTGCCGAAGCCGCGCACGGAAACGACGCATGGAGCCTCTATTTCTCTGCCGCACTTATTTTCCGTCACATAATTAAGCTCACACAGACCTTTCTTCACGGCATCCTGAGCCTTTTCCCTCGAAAGCCCGCAAAGCTCGGCAACTATGCAGTCAAGCCTCAGCGAGGCAACAGTTCCGCTGACTTTCTGAAATCTTTTGCCGGAGTCAAAGTTTCCGTCAAGCACATACCGCTCCGCCTCAACCTTATCCGCCCCGATTTTTTCAAGGCTTTCCACAATCAGTCTCCCGACGTATACCGTACAGAATACAACCGCGGAAAACCTGTTCTGCACCGCGATATCTCCCACACTGTCCCTCTCTATTCCAAGCGACAGCAACGACCCGAGGTAATCCCTGTGAGTAAGCTCTCTGAATCCGCTTCCGTTGATACGAAGTGAAATAACGCAGTTTTCGTATTCCTCCGCAAAAACCGTTTTGAATATCTCCGTAGCGGGCATACCGTAATCCGATACATATGACGGCAGAAGCACCAGACGTTTTCTCTCCGCTTCATCATATCCTCCCCAAAACAGGCTTCTGTTGTCAACACCCCTGTACAACAGTAATTCTCCGGCAAAATACTGTTCTGCCGGAGTCAGAAAATTGCTTATTGCAACCTCTCCCTTTTCCGAAGCGGATACAAAGTCATTTATCCTCGCCTCAAGTCTGCTTCTGTTATCGTTTATTTCATTTTCCATATATCAAATCATTTGTCCGAGGATCATCTCAAATATCAGAATAATAAGCCAGGTAAAAGTAAACGACATGTCGATAGGCGTTTCCTGAAACCAGTTCTTCTTGTAGAAAAGGGTACGCAAAGGAATAATCGCCGGTTCGGTAACCGCATAAACCAGCCTGACAAATTTACTGTTTTCTCCGACGTCAAACCAATTCAGCAAAACACGCAACACCATAGCCACAGAAACCACTCGCAGAAAAAGTATCGCAAAACTTATTATAACATAAATAGTTTCGGGCAAAATCCAACCTCCAACAATTTTCTAAACTGTATCAGTCAAAATCCTCGTCGTCCTCATCGTCCCCGTCGTTATCATCGTCGTCTTTGTAGTCGTCATCATAGTCATCGTCATCGTCTTCGTAATCGTCGTACGGTTCTTCTTCGATCTCGTCTATGTCGATATTCGGATCTGTCCCCTCGGGAAGAAGCACCACTGTTTTACCTCTGATTTTGCGTATATCTCCTTCAAGCGCCTGAACCGCTCCCATAATATAATCAAACATACGCAGGAAGTTTTCCTTATCAAGCTCTTCCGCGTTAATCACGACAACTCTTCCGTTCATAAAGGCGTCAACTATATCCGGGCTGTCGGTATAGCTCTCCGGGGTATAAGTCACCTTATACAGATATTCCTCCGCCGGCTCATTTTTCTCCGGCTCGGGTTTCGGCGGTTCTTTTTTATCGGCTACGGAGATTTCGGCTCTTTCCTGAGTGACAATATGAACATCGGAGACCCCTGCGGTATCGTAACCCGTCATATAAAGATCATCCGACGTAACTTCGCCGTTTTTGCCGTCATCCGCGGTGTTGTCCGAATCGCCGTAGTATATGCTGTCATAATCAGCGTCAAAATCTTCCGCCGGTTCATTGTCG
Source organism: uncultured Eubacteriales bacterium (assembly GCA_949286815.1). GTDB lineage: Bacteria > Bacillota > Clostridia > Oscillospirales > CAG-272 > SVTX01. The sequence goes on from CASEEB010000181.1 coordinate 6,899, forward strand.
TCTGTCCCAAACAGCCAAAACTTTTTCAT
>CASEEB010000182.1 GCA_949286815.1 uncultured Eubacteriales bacterium
AAGAACAGTACGGTCTGTATATCTTTTTCATTTACGATTTCCGTAAGACTGTTTTTATAAAATCTGTAATCTATTACATACACGTATTCATACGAGTCGGCAAGAAACGGCGCAAAACAGTTTCCGTAAGATTCTTTGACAAGCAGAATTGACGAGCCGTCCGTGATGTTGGGATTATGGATTTCATAGTAAGGGAAGTCACCCTCCATAAAGCACAGATAAAGGTTGCTGCTTTGAGGATTTGGATTTATTATCGGATATGTATCTGTCACGCCATCCCGGTCTGTAATATCGACGGTTTTAACGCCGACAGGTTCGTATGCGTATATTGTGTCCGGATTATTGTACAGATTAACATCCGCGGTATGACGGTAGAGCGAGCCTCTGAATCCTTCGAGCGTATACATGTTATATTCGTCAAGCGAGGGGTAGCTTTTTCCTTCTCTGTCAAGAAAGACACGGCTGGCATAATATGCTCCGGTCGCCGTCCAGTGATGGTCTGTCCTGAAATACAGGTATTCGTCAAAATGTTCTTCCATAGTTTTGTTTATGTTAACTGTTTTGACGGGCAACTGAATATTTGTTTGCGTATTGAAAGATGAAATCGCTTTGTATATATAATTTATGGCTGACTCGCAGTTTGAGGCGCCGAATTTTTCCTGGTCGCTTTTATCCATGCCATATGCATAAGGCATGGGCACCACCATGTTGTAAACCTGCGCGATACCGTCAAGTTTTTGCGCGGCGGTTACTATGGCTGTTGCGTATCTTTGCGCCAATTCTTTTTTAAAGTAAAAAAGTTCAAAAGCGGTGTCACCCTTGACGTAATAGCCCTCTATGACCTGACCGGTGTATTCCGGCAAAGTAGGGGGTTCTGTGGGTTGTTCGGTATCTTGCTCCCCTCCGGAATTGTCCTCGGTTATGGGTTCGGTTACCCATATAAATTCATCGTCGGTAGGAATTTCCTCGCTCTTGTTTTTATTGCCGGAAAACAGTTCGGTTTTCAAGCCGTGTATTTGCTGAATGTAAGAATTCGCGAGTATAAGGTCTTCGCGGAACGGAAAAGTGTCGGAATACCACAGGCTTATTTTCGATGTGTAATCTCCGGAGAGAAAGCCGTCAATTGTGAAAGAGGGAAATTCAGTAAGATTTCTTTGCTCTCTGTCCGAATATTCGGGTCTGAGCGCGCCGATAAATCCTATTACACAGCAACAGACCATAAAGAGCGAAAACAATATTATTTTTAACCAGGTAAAAAAAGATTTCATTGATTTGTCCGCCTTTCTTATTGAATATGCAGAGGTTTACTTATGGGCAGCGACGAAAAATGTATTTAATTTTATCAAGACCGTTTTTTTATATAGTCTGAAATTTAAAATCTGAAGTACAGAAAAGGATTGTAACTGTCGCCCACAAGAGCGAGGGCTGAGATTGCCACAAGACAGACCGGGATTATGGCGGTTGAAAAATCATACAACGCCAAAGCGGGTTTGTTTTGAGAGGCGACGCGTTTGCGCTCAAAATATCTGCCAATGGCGGGAATAATCGGCGTACATGCAAGTATTGAGACCGCGATAAGGAAAATATTGTTTACGAATACAATGCGGACGCTTTCATCGGAAAAAGCGTTTCCGTTCAACATAAAAATGCCTTTGAGAGCGGTACCGAGCATGGTTATATCGGTGTAATAGAAAATTATCCACCCGAAACATACTATTACGAGTGTATAGACAGTGCGGAGTATTCGCGCGACGCCGTGTATCTGACGGTTTGAAACCCGGAAAACATATTTTTCCATAACGAGGAACACAAAGTAGTAAAGTCCCCAGAGCACGAAATTCCAGCTTGCCCCGTGCCACAGCCCGGTGAGCGACCAGACCACGAAGAGATTGAATATATGTCTCGGAACGCTTACACGGTTGCCGCCCAAGGGAATGTAGACATAGTCTCTGAAAAAAGTGGACAGTGAAATGTGCCAACGCCGCCAGAAATCCGTAACCGAAGACGCTATGTAGGGATAGTTGAAATTTTCACGGTAGTGAAAGCCTATCATCAGTCCCATTCCTATAGCCATATCGGAATACGCCGAAAAATCGAGATAAATCTGAAGCATGTAAAGTATTGCGGACAGTATCAATGCCGACGCCGAGGTTTTAATCAGGTCGCCGTTATTGTCCGGCAGGATTTGTTTTATTATAGCGGCGCATCCGTTAGCGAGCACCGCCTTTTTGGCGAGTCCGCAGGCAAACCGTGTGATTCCCCGGCTTACCTCGTCTTTGTTGATACTGCGGTTTTCAAGCTCCAGATTAACGTCGGCGTAACGCACTATCGGACCCGCGATGCATTGATGGAAGAGCGAGGCGTACAGCAAAAGCAGCCAGTACTTTTTCTGCGCCTGCACTTCTTTTCTGTATACGTCGATTACATATGAGATAAGCTGAAAAGTGTAAAATGATATGCCTATGGGCAGGGTGATTGACGGGATTGTCTCGGGAAATCCGAACAGAAACTTAAGGTTTGTAAGGAAAAATCCCGTGTACTTGAAAAACGCGAGAATACCGAGGGAGACGACCAGAGTCAATACAAGAAAAAGTTTTCTTTTGTCGGGATACTTTTCTATAAGCAGAGCTCCGAGGTAGCATATAAAGGTCATCAGACACAGCAGAATTACAAGCGCGGGACCTCCCCACGCGTAGAATATCAGGGAAAACGCGAGAAGCAGAATGTTTTTTGATTTTATTCCCGGACAAAAGGCATAGCCGATGTAACATAGGGTAAAAAACGCAAATAAAAACAACAAGCTTGAAAAAACCATAATTTATTGACTCCGTTCAGACAGTGTAGTATAGGGTTTCGCGAGGACTACTTTGTGGGTTCGGTTAAAGCTAATATCAGGCGCTTTTATCCGGAAAAAACGAGTAAAAAATTTATTTTCTTTTATTTACAATATAATGAGGCGCGGCGAAAATGACCGTGATCATAACAGGGAGGAGTGCCGACAGGCTTGAGCGGCATCCTTTAGAGTCATCCGAAGTTCCGGTCTGTGAGGATTCGCCGGATATGCCGTCAGTCTGTAAACCGGCTTCGTTTGCGGGTCGGTAAACGGCGGTGTATTCGGCGTTGCCGGTAACGGTATCGGGTATCTGTTCGCTCCATCCGACAAAAACCATGCCGTTTCTTTCGGATTCGACTTGCGGAGCCGTAAGGCTGTCTCCGTAAAATCCCGAAAATTCCTGTATAATACTTCCGTCTTCATACTTAAATATGACGGTATATTTTGAGGTGTCCCACACGGCGTAAAGGGTGACGTTCTCGTCCGCGGAATATGTGTCTCCCGGTCGGTAAGCGATGCTGCTGTCTGTGGGAGAGAGCGACCAGCCTAAAAATTTGGAATCGGTTTTCTGAGGTATTTTTGTTGAAATAGAAATGTCGGTGCCCTCGGTTTTCAATTGGGCGCTCGGAAGGTTGAGTACGTATTCGGAATTGGCGTTGTACGTGATTTCATACACCTGCCCGCTTGAGGTCATCTGGTGCATACGTGGAGAGGACTGTACCCAGCCTTCGATCTCTCCGTTGTCGGATACGCATTTTATTTTGAACCAGTCGTCTTTAATCTGTGTCACCGTAAATACATGATGCACATCAATTTTTCCTATCTGAGAACCGTTTTCGGATTTGTCATATACGTACAGAATTCGGTCTGATATGTACATTCCGGGCGACATTGACTCCCCGGTGTAATCTACTTTTATTACATCCTCATTTGTGTTGTAATTGACAAGACCGAATCCGACGATGAACGAATCGGAAAGACTGTATTTCTTAAGGCAGACATACTCTCCGTTTGAGTCAAGCGAGCTTGAGTCCGAGGTGTTGCCTTCTATTGTATATACATATTGCCCGTCCGAATATCTTACTATTCCGATGTGCGTCGAAAGGCTTGAGCTGCCGGTGCTTTTAAAGAATATGAGATCTCCGCTTTTGGGCATGTAGTCCTTGTGCGCCGGCTCATACATGTCTTCCTTCATCAAAGCCTCTACCCATCTGTGACAGCTTACCTCTGCCGCGGCGGACTGTTCTTTGGACACTCCCGCCTGCCGCAGACACCAGTTGACAAAGGACGCGCACCAGTAATATCCGTAGCTGACTCCGTTTCCTTGGTTGTTGTCAAGTTTTCCGTACATTACGTTGTACTCTACGAAATCTCTGTTTCCCGTGGTGCTCAGCCCTCCGAGGTCGGCGTCGCTGTCCCCCTCGTGATATCCAAGCTGTGACAATGCGATTGCCAGAACGTCGGTAACCTGGTCGCCGCTCAGCGGCGTCTGTATAAAGTTGTCATAATAATAACTCGCTTTATATTGGTCCGACATTTCATATGTAGGCTCTGCGGCGAAGGCAACATTTGCCGCGCAGATACATACAAGCAAAACCGGCAGCAGTACAAACAGTATCTTATTTATTTTTTTTCGTATCATCTGATTGTGTTCCTTTCATTTGCCTATTTACGTTAAAATTATACATAGACGGTCAGAACTGCGATAACCGAGTGGACTTTTAACTGTTGAAATCCGTACAGCATAACTTAAAACGCTTTTCTCCTCGGAATCGGATTGATTGTTGATACGTCTTCACTCCATAGAATTATACCATATTATCTAAAATTTGTAAAGGATTTTTTTGTATATGTCTGTCAAAGCTTTTTAATATATGTAAAAATGGCATAATGCACAAATTTTCCCAATTAAAATCGGCAATATTTACTATTGTTTAATTTCCGGGATTCTGATATAATTATTTCGTATTCATAAACAAAAAAGTACTGAGGGATTATTTTTGTTTTTGAATTATTAATATTTGCGGAGGTTTGTCTGATGAAACTTGCTAAGAGAGCTGTTTGCCTTGCTTTGGCGCTTTTCACTGTGATGACTGTGTTGCTGTCATCGGTTCCCGTTTCGGCATTGAATGTATCGATACAGGATAAGCTGCCGGACGGGTACGAGGGGGTAAACATTACTCATCATGAGGGTTCGTATGAGTGGCAGAACGGTATAAAATATACTTATAAATTTGATTTTTCAATGACCAGAAAAAGCTACTATACGATACACGAAGTGCTGAATGTCGAAAATGAGGAAAATATGATAGTTGACGACGGCACGCTGAGGGTGGCGGATGGAGAAACTCTTATGTTCGGATCGTCCGTAGGTCTGGGAGATGACTACGGTCTTGAGAAAGGATATGCTTCGTTCGACCTTTGTCTGAACGGCGGAACCGTAAATATCGGTGTACGTACTTCGGAAACCGGAGTTACGAATGAGGCGAGAGGTCTGTGGTTTGCTATTGACGGAAGCGGAAGTGTGAAAATAAGCGAGCCCGAGTGCGGACTTGAGGCAAGCGTGAGTTTTGACTGCGATTTTTCAAGCGCGAAAAATGTAAAGGTCTATGAAAACGTGGATTCGATTTTACTTGAATGTGACGGCAGAACAGTCGCTAATGTCTCATATGACAAGAAGGGTAAGCTTGAGGTATTTGACGCGTCGGGAAACAGTGTCGCGTCTACCGATGAATGTAAGCTTTACACTTCGGGCTATGTGCAGCTGTATATAGAAGGACTTGACGGATATATTGACAATTTTGAGTTTACTCATGTCGACCTTGACAACACTCTCTATACCGACGGCTCACTCAGGGAGATTGACTACAGCACATGGGTCGCGACCGATGACCTGGGACGTACCTTGGCGCTGAACGAAAGTGCGGGGGATGTCAAAGAGGACAAATATGTCGGAGTTTTCTATTTTCTGTGCTGGGTCGGCGCGGGACAGACGGTACAGGACAATACGAAGCTTTACCTGAACGAGGGTATCAGAGGACTCAAGGAATTTTTTGATGATAAAAAAGGCGGCGAGGCGTATTGGGCTGAACCGTATTTCGGATATTACCGCAATACAGACGCGTGGGTGTACCGCAAACACGCCTATATGCTCGAAGCGGCGGGTGTGGACTTTATATTTCTTGATGTGTCAAATGCTGAAGTGTTTATAAACGGTCATATGACGCTGTTCGATACCTGGCTTAAAATCAGACAGGAGGGCGGCATGACTCCTCAGATAATGTTCATGACCGGAGACAACAGCTCCACCTTTGAATCCGATATGAAAACCCTGTTTACCACGGTTTACTCGGATGACAACTGGGAAAAGTATGAGGAGCTTTTCTTCTGCGTTGACGGCAAACCGCTCGTCTTCGGAAACATCAGCGGAGTATCCGAGGAAATGGCTGCTAAGATTAATGAGAAGTTCACGGTTCGCGGATGCTGGGCATGGACTGACAAGGACGGATACTGGAGCTGGCTTCAGGAATATACATATGATGAGAGGACCGGAACATACGGACTTGTAAACGGCGGCTGGGGAAGAGACCTGCAGGGCAACCACGAGGCGCTTGCCATATCGATGGGACATCACCCCACGACCAGCAAGGGCAGAAGCTTTGTTTACGGCGAGCAACCGAATAACGGAAAAGGAGACTATGAATTTTCATCCGTGGAGAGAGCGGGACAGGGACTGAATTTTGAGTCTCAGTTCAAAGCCGCAAAAGCGCTTGACCCGACATATCTGCTTATAACCGGATGGAATGAATGGATCGCCGGATGTTATTATGAAAATTCAAGAGTGCCTTTCGCAAATTCGTCGGCTACATTTTCATATGTAGACCAGTTTAACTGCGAGTTTTCGCGTGACGGCGAGCCCATGAGAAATGTGGACGGCTACGGTATCGGAGATAATTACTATTACCAGATGGCGGACTATATCAGACAGTTCAAGGGTATTAAAGAAACGCCCAAGGCTGATAATCAACAGACCGTAGACCTTTATGACGTAAAGGAATGGAACAATATCTCGCTTGAATACCGTGACAATATAGGCGATACCGAGCTGAGAAATACGGTGTGCTATGACGATTCCTACAGATATATCAACAATTCGGGAAGAAACGATTTTGACTATGCGAAGGTTTCGCAGGACAGCGATTATATGTACTTCATGGTGAAGTGTGTCAACGACATAGTGATAGACAACGGCTCCAATTGGATGAACCTCTATATAAATACCGACAGTGACATTTCCACGGGTTGGGGAGGATATGACTATGCCATAAACAGAGACAGGGATTCGTATGTGGTATCGGT